>NZ_JBZCNE010000002.1:0-268728 GCF_058269155.1 Arthrobacter sp. TJ-263
CCAATCAAAAAACAATCGGTATCAACAAACTTGGCACACTATTGAGTTCTCAAACAACAGGAACAACCGATTACTCACGGAACCCGACGCTCACACGCCCACTCAGCTCCGCTTTCCCTCGCCGTTATGTTCACAGCTTATTTCACTTTCTTTTCCCCTGTCAAATCCCCCGCCGTGACCTAAACCACCAGCAAAAAGAAATACGACAAAAGAACAAACCCACCACAAAAAGAAGCCGAATTCGACCACGCCTCACAGCGCACGAACCGACTACAGAATTTGAAGGGGATGGCCACCCACACCGGGGCAACTCCATAACTATACGGCTGCTCGGCCCCCGCACCAAATCCACCTGGCGTCCACCTGCACGAGGTGCGCCCGGTCATGGAAGGAGCCGGCACACCCCGCGGGGTGTGCCGGCTCTCCGGGTCGTCGCGGGGCCGGTCAGGCCACGTCGATCATGGCCAGGTTGCGCTTGCCGCGGCGCACGAGGAGGTAGCGGCCGTGCAGCAGGTCGTCCTCGCCGATAACGTGGTCGGCGTCGGTGATCTTCGCGTTGTTCACGTAGGCGCCCCCCTCCCCGATGGTGCGACGGGCCGCGGAATTGCTCGCGGACAGGCCGGAGGCGACCAGCAGGTCGACGATGCCCAGTCCGTCCCGGGAGACCGCGACGGAGTCGAGTTCGGCCGTCGCCGCCTCGAGGGTCGCGAGGTCGAGGGACCCGAGGTCGCCCTGCCCGAAGAGGGCCGCCGATGCGGCGATGACCTTCTCGGTCGCGTCGACGCCGTGCACCAGGGCGGTGACGTCATAGGCGAGGGCTCGCTGCGCCGCCCGCTCGTGCGGCCTCTCCGCCATCGCCTGCTCGAGCGCTTCGATCTCCTCACGGCTGCGGAAGGTGAAGATCCGCAGGCGCTCGGCGACGTCGGCGTCGGAGGTGTTCAGCCAGAACTGGAACATCGCGTAGGGGCTGGTCATGGCGGCGTCGAGCCAGATGGCGTTGCCCTCGCTCTTGCCGAACTTGGTGCCGTCCGAGTTGGTGATCAGGGGCGTGCCGATGGCGTGCACGCTCCTGCCCTCGACCTTGCGGACGAGGTCGGTGCCGCTGGTGAGGTTGCCCCACTGGTCGGACCCGCCGGTCTGCAGCACGCAGTCGTAGTCGCGAAACAGCTGCAGGAAATCCATGCCCTGCAGGATCTGGTAGCTGAACTCGGTGTAGCTGATGCCCTCGTCGGAATTGAGCCGCTTGGCGACCGTCTCCTTCCTGATCATGGTGCCGACACGGAAGTACTTGCCCACATCGCGCAGGAAATCGATGACGCTCATCGGGCCGGTCCAGTCGAGGTTGTTCACGATCCGCGCCTTGTTGCCCCCCTCGAAGTCGAGGAAGCGGCGCACCTGGGCCTCGAGGGAACCGACCCACTCGGCGACAGTCTCCTTCGTGTTCATGGTGCGCTCCGCCGTCGGCCGCGGGTCGCCGACGAGGCCGGTGGAGCCGCCGACCAGGCCGAGGGGACGGTGGCCGGCGAGCTGGAGGCGGCGCATCGTCAGCAGCTGCACCAGGTTGCCGAGGTGGAGGCTCGGGGCCGTGGGGTCGAACCCGCAGTAGAAGGTGATGGACGGACCCGCCAGCAGTTCCTTCAGCTCGCCCTCATCGGTGGAGACATGGATCAGACCGCGCCACACGAGCTCGTCGTGGATGCCGTCGAAGGAGGGATCGTTGCGCTGGCCTGCGAGGCCACTGACCGGGATATCTGTTTGCTGGGACACGAGTCCAAATTATCAGTCGGCAATACCAGCAGGAATCCGGCCGCTCGAGATGACGCGGAGGCGCTGCGTGGGGCGGGTCATCGCCACGTAGAGGTCGCCGACCCTGGCCGTCGCGGAATCGAACATCTCCTGCGGTTCGAGGATCACGACGCCGTCGAATTCCAGCCCCTTCGACCCGCGCGGACTGATCACCACGATGTCCTGGCCCGGCCCGCCCGCACCGGAACCGACGCGCTCCCCGTACGCGGGCGCCAGGGCGTCGCGGACGGCAGGCAGCAGGTGGTCCGGCGCGATGACGGCGAGCAGGCCGCCATCGATGGCCGCCAGTTCCTCGGGCATGGCCTGTGCCAGGGCCGCCACGGCGTCGTCCACCGTGTCCAGGAGCGGCGGGAAGCGTCCCTCGCGCACCGCCTTCGGCGCGGACACGACGAGCCCCGCCGCGTTCGCCATGCGCACCGCCGCCTCGGCGATCTGCGCGGGCGTGCGGTAGTTGACGGTGAGCTCCTCGAGCTGCCAGCGGTCACGCACGAAGGGTTCGAGGGCCTGCTGCCAGGACCGCGATCCCGCGGCCGAGCTGGTCTGCGCGATGTCCCCCACGATGGTGAAGGACTTCAGCGGGCAGCGCCGCATCAGCAGGCGCCACTGCATCGGGGAGAGTTCCTGGGCCTCGTCGACCACGATGTGCCCGTAGGCCCAGGTGCGGTCCCCTGAGGCACGCTCGGCGGCCGAGAGCCGGGTGGCGGTCACGGCGTTGTGCTGCGCGAGATCCTCGGCGGTCAGCACCCCGTCCACCCCGGCGTCCTCGAGGGAGGCGTTGACGTTCTCGAGGGCCCGCTCGGCGTTGGCGAGATCGCGTTTCTGCTCCTGCTCGCGGGCGGCGGTGTCGCGTCCGGCCGACGGGTCGAGGTCCCCGAGCAGCTCCGCCGCCTCGTCGAGCAGGGGCACATCCGCTTCGGTCCAGGGGGCGTCCGCGGGCCGGGCGAGGACCGCCAGTTCGTCCTCGTCCAGGTGGGGGGCCGCCGCACGCAGCAGCTCCGGGCGTGCGAACAGTTCGGACACCAGCTTCTGCGGGGTCAGGGGCATCCAGGCGAGATTGAGGGCGATGCGCACGTCGCGGGAGCTGCGGACGTCCTCGGCGAGATAGGAGCGGTCGGCGTTGTTGCCGCCGCCGGAGGATTCCTCGAGTTTGTCCAGCAGCTGCTCGGTGAGCTCGCGGAGGAGGATCTTGACGAAGGTGACGCGCGCTTCGTTGTGGGGTTTCCCGGTCGCCCGGGCACGCTCACGGGCGCGGGCCACCTGCCGCGGGGTGAGGGTGAGCAGGGTGCCTTCGACGTTGAGACGCTTGTTCTCGGACGGGACACGCTCGCGGTTCGCGACGGCGTTGCGGATGACCTCGGCCATCTCCAGCCGGCCCTTGAGGGCTGCCGCGGTCTCGTCCGCTTCCTGGACGGTCCTGACGCCGGGCATCAGGGTGCCGATACCCGCCATGACGACCCCGGTCTCGCCCAGGGACGGCAGGACGCGCTCGATGTACTTCATGAAGGCGTCGGTGGGTCCGACCAGCAGCACGCCGGCGGACTTCAGCCGGTCACGGTGCGTGTACAGGAGGTACGCGGCGCGGTGGAGAGCGACGGCCGTCTTGCCCGTGCCCGGACCGCCCTGGACCACGGTCACCCCCGGCAGCGGCGCCCGGATGATGCGGTCCTGCTCCGCCTGGATGGTGCCCACGATGTCGGACATCTGGCCGGTGCGCCGCGTGTTCAGCGCGGCGAGCAGGGCACCCTCGCCCTGCAGCGAGTCGTCGTCGCCGAGGAGGTCCGCGTCGAGGACGTCGTCCTCGATCGCGACGACGTCGCGCCGCGAGAGGATCAGGTGGCGGCGGCGGCGTACGCCCATGCGCTCGAAGGCCGTCGCCTGGTAGAACGTGCCGGCCTCGGGGGCCCGCCAGTCGACCATGAGCTGCCGGAGGTCCTCGTCGGAGAGGCCGATGCGGCCGATGTAGCGCTTGTCGCCGTCGTCGAGGTCGAGGCGGCCGAAGACGAGGCGGTCGTCGACGGCGTTGAGCTGCGCGAGGCGGTCCTCGTACATCGTCGCGAAGGCGTCCCGCTCCGACCTGTTCTGGTGGGATCCGGCCGCCTGCGTGCGCCGGACCTCGGCGAGCTGGAGGGCCTTTTCCGCACGGAGTTCATCGAGACGCTGGTACAGGCCGTCGACGTAGCCGCGCTCGTGCTCCAGCTCGGCCTTGGCCTGGGACGTCTCGTGCATCGGACATTTCCTTCCATCAAAGGCAGACCGTCAATTCTAGCGTGGTGGACGCTACACGGTTTCGAGCGCGTGCACCCGCCGGCCCGCCAGGGCGTCGCGTCCGGGGAGGTCCGCGAGCTCCAGGACCACACCGCACCCGACGACGATGGCGCCGGCCTGTTCGAGCAACGCTCCCGCGGCGACGAGTGTTCCCCCCGTGGCGAGGACGTCGTCGAGCAGGAGCACGCGCGTCCCGGCGGGCAGGTCCGACTGGTGGATCTCGAGGGACGCCTGACCGTATTCGAGGTCGTAGGACTCCCGGTACACGGCGCGGGGCAGCTTGCCCGCCTTACGGATGGTGACGACGCCGGTGCCGGTCGCGTAGCCGACGGCGGCGGCGAGGAGGAAACCGCGGGCCTCCACCCCGGCGACGGCGTCGAACTGGCCCGCGAAGGCCTCGACGAGCGCGTCGACGACCGCGCGGAAGCCCTGCGCGTCGGAGAAGACCGGCGTCAGGTCCCTGAACATGATGCCGGGCGACGGGAAGTCGGGGACCACCGCGCAGAGGCGGTCCACGGCCTCCCGCGCCTGCGCTGCCAGTCGGGACGCGCCTGCGGCCTGCACCGGGGGGAGGTCCGTATCGCTGATATTCACGGATCAACCTTACGGGCTGCGCGGGGCTTTCCCGGACGGTACCGGGAGACCGTGGGCTCCTCCGGCAGCCAGAAGCGCCACGGATACTCCTCCGTCCCGGCAACGCCGCTGACCCCCACGCGCGGGCCGCTGAGGACCGCCGTCGCGGGCACCTCCGGCAGGACCAGCAGGAAGGGGTGCGCGAGCACGTCCGCGCCGTCGTTCCGGCGGTCGAGGCCGAGCGCCTGTGCAAGGCGTGCGGGTCCCCGGGCGAGGTCGAGGTCCGTCGGCGGATGAGAGCGCCGATCGCGGGCGAGGCCCGTGCCGTCGACGATCTCCCCCGCCCGGAGGAGCAGTCCCGTGGCCCACCCCTCGTTCCCGCACACGATGTTGGCGCAGTAGTGCATGCCGTAGGTGAAGTAGACGTAGAGGTGCCCGGCGGGTCCGAACATCGTCGCGTTCCGCGCGGTCCTGCCCCGGAACGCATGGGAGCCCGGATCGTCCGGGCCGAGGTAGGCCTCGACCTCCGTGATGCGGACGGTGACCTCGCCGTCGTCGGTGCTGTGTGTCAGGTGCGCGCCGAGGAGCGACGGCGCGACCTCGAGGGCACTGCCCCCCAGTCGTGCGCGGGTGTCCGGGTGCGTCCTGCTCTCATCGATCACGCTTCGACCGTAGCAAAGGCGTCACCCGCCCCGCCGTCCGCCGTGTCCGAATCCCGCTAGTACGGAGCCCGGCCGGGTGGCAGGATGACGGCATGGACTTCTGGCAGCAGTACAGGGCGATCGACGCCCGGGACGCCCGCTTCGACGGGCAGTTCGTCACCGCTGTCTCGAGCACGGGCATCTACTGCCGGCCCTCCTGCCCCGCCCGGACGCCGAAACCCGCCAACGTCACCTTCTTCCGCACCTCCGCGGCCGCTCACGAAGCCGGGTATCGCGCCTGCAAGCGGTGCCTGCCCGAGGCCGTTCCGGGGGATCCCGAGTGGAATCTCCGCAGCGACGCGGCGGCCCGCGCCATGCGGCTCATCGCCGACGGCGAGGTGGACCGCGCGGGCGTGCCCGGCCTGGCGGCGCGGCTCGGCTACTCCCCCCGGCAACTCAACCGCATCCTCACGGACGAGCTCGGCGCCGGAGCGCTCGCGCTGGCCCGCGCACACCGCGCCCAGACGGCCCGCACCCTCCTCACCGCCACGACGCTCCGCTTCGCGGACGTGGCGTTCGCCGCGGGCTTCGGGAGCATCCGGCAGTTCAACGACACCGTCCAGCAGGTTTTCGACCTCACCCCGGGCCGGCTGCGCGAGGCCTCACCCCACCGGCCCGGGACGAGCCGCACGCCGGCGCCGGAACCCGGTGGGCCGCTCCGCCTCTCCCTGAACCTGCCCGTGCGGCTGCCGTACGACAACGGCATCTTCCGCTTCCTCGCCGCCCGCGCGGTCGCCGGTCCGGAGATCGGTACTGCGACGAGCTACGAACGCCTGCTCCGCCTGCCGGCCGGGCCCGCGTGGTTCAGGGCCGACCCCGTCGAACCGCGCGGGAACGGGCGGGCAGCGCTGCCCGTCACGGTCTCGGTGGCGGGGCTGGCGGACCTCCCGCCCCTGCTCGGCCGTATCCGGCGGCTGTTCGACCTCGACGCCGACCCCGTGGCGGTCGATGTCGCGCTGTCCCGCGACGCCCGGTTCGCGGCGCTGGTCGCGGACCGGCCGGGCCTGCGCCTGCCCGGGTCGCTGGATCCCCACGAGATGCTGATCCGCGCGATCGCAGGCCAGCAGGTCACGGTGGCTGCGGCGACGACGGCCCTCGCCCGGCTCACTGCGGCGGGGCCGGCGGTCAGTGTGCCGGGCACCGGCCTGGACCGCTTCTTCCCCTCCGCCGAGGACCTCGCCGCCTTGCCCGGGCCCCTCCTGCGGGGGCCGCGTCGGCGTGACGCTGCGCTGCGCGCCGCGGCCGAGAAGCTCGCCTCCGGGACCCTCGCGCTCGGGATCGGCTCCGATGCCGCCCCGCTGCGCGCGGATCTGCTGCGGCTGGACGGCGTGGGACCCTGGACGGCCGACTACGTCCTGATGCGCGTGCTCGGCCACCCGGACATCCACCTCCCGGGCGACGCCGCCGTCCGCGCAGGCTGGGCCCGGGTCACGGAGGGCTCGACCCCAGGAGGTTCTGCTGTCGCCCTCGAGGCCGCGATGGCCGACGTCCGGCCCTGGCGCTCCTACGCGACCCTGCACCTGTGGCGGACCGCCCCGGCACCGACCGCCCTCCCGTCCGCCGGGAGAACCGTCGATGACGCCGCCTGACCACCTCGCCACGTACCCTGGACCGACCCACCGAACGGATGCCCCCGCCATGAGCGCAACCCTCGCCCCACCCGCCGTCCTCCGCGGCGCCACCACCGAGACCGTCGACACGCCCGACGGCCCCTTCACCGTGATCGAGGCGGAGGGCGCGGTCCTCTCGTCCGGCTGGACCTCCCTCCGGGAAGACCTGGTCGGGCAGATCCACCCGAGCCTCCTGGCCGCCCGCTTCGACCCTGCCGCGTCGGCCCTGCGACCCATCCTCGACACCGTGGCCCGCTACTACGACGGGGACGTCGACGCCATCACGGCGGTGCGGGTGCGACAGGCATCCGGTCCGTTCCGTACCCACGCCTGGGACGTCCTGCGCACGATCCCCCCCGGCGCACCGGTCACCTACCTCGAGTACGCCACCCGGGCGGGCAACCCGACCGCGGTCCGCGCCGCTGCGGGAGCGTGTGCGAAGAACGCCGCCGCGCTCTTCGTCCCCTGCCACAGAGTCATCAGGACGGACGGCTCGCTTGGCGGCTTCCGCTGGGGGCTGCCGGTCAAGCAGCGGCTCCTCGACCGGGAGGCCCGTTCAGCGCCGGCCACCTGACCCGCCGGGCGCTTCAGGCGTGGGCCACCAGGCGCTGCCGGGCCGCCATGTCACGGTAGAGGTCGCTGCTCTCGAGGAGTTCATCGTGCGTGCCGACCGCGGCGACCCGCCCCTGGTCCAGCACCACGATCTGGTCGAAGTCCGCCACCGTGGACAGGCGGTGGGCGACGACGACCACGGTGCGATCCCGTGCGGCCTCCCCCAGCGTCTGCTGGAGCAGCTGCTCGGTCCGCGAATCGACGGCCGACGTCGGCTCGTCCATCAGCAGGACGGGACGGTCGGCGAGGATCACGCGGGCCCACGCGAGGCGTTGCCGCTGGCCGCCCGAGAGCCGGATCCCGTCCTCGCCCAGATTCAGGTCCAGGCCGTCGTCCGACCGATCCCCCAGCGCGTCGAGCCCGACCGCCGCGAGGACGCGGCGGAGCTGGTCGTCCGTGGCGTGCGGGGCTGCCAGCCGGAGGTTGTCCGCCAGGGTGCCGCTGAGGACGGGGGCCTCCTGCTCCACGAGGCCGATGCGCGCGCGCAGCTCCGAGCGCGGGATCGCCGGCAGCGCGACGCCGTCCACCACGATGCTGCCTGCTGTCGGTTCGTAGAACCGCTCCAGCAGGGCCAGCACCGTGGACTTGCCGGCACCCGAGGGCCCCACGAGGGCCGTCCTGCTGCCCGCGGGGACGGTGAAGCTGACGCCGTCGAGGACCGGCCGGCCGGCATCGCCGTCCCGTCCGCGCCCCTCCGGGGCGCCGGGCACCACCGGGGAGACGGGTGACACCGGCGAGGCCGGCCCGCTCGCTGCCACCTGTCGCTCGTTCGCGGCACCCACGGCGGGGTCGAGGTCATCCGCGTCGTCGTCGCCGTAGCGGAAGCTGACCTCGCGCAGTTCGATGGTGCTGCCGTGGACAGGGGGCGACGGTTCCGGTGCGCGTGCGACGAGGCGCTCCTCGTCCGCCCGTTCCGGCTCCAGCCGGGCGATCTCCTGGATGCGGTCCAGCGCCGCGAGGCCGGACTGGATCTGTACGAACGCGCTCATGGCGGACCCGATGGGCATCACGAGCAGGAACAGGTACAGGATGAAGGCGATCAGGTCGCCGAGCAGCAGTTCACCGGCGGCCACCCGGATCCCGCCGACGGCCAGGACCACGATGAATGCGCCCTGGACGCAGATGGACATGATGGGCTGGACGGCGGCCTGGAGGCGGGCCATGGCGATGCCGGCGTTGTAGGCCGTGGTCGCCTCGACGTCGATCACCGCGGCCTCGCGGTCCTCGGCGACCGACGCCTTGATGGTGCGGATGCCGGAGAGCCCCCGCTCGACGGCGGCGGTCATCGAGCCGACGGCGTCCTGGACGTCGCGGCTGCGCTTGCGGATGAGGCGCCCGAGGAACACGACGCCTCCCGCTCCCAGCAGGACGGCCGACAGCGTGATGCCGAACAGCAGGGGGTCGATGAGGACCATGAGGACGACGGCCGCGCAGAACATCAGGATGGAGGAGACGATCTCGAACAGGCCGGAGGTGATGACGCTGCGCATGAGGGTGGTGTCCGAACCGACCCTCGACATGAGGTCGCCGACGCGGCGGCGGTCGAACTCGCGGATGGGCAGCGCGAGCAGTTGTCCCACCAGGGACCGGCGCACCCCGAGGACCACGGACTCCGCGGTGCGCTGCAGGAGGTAGGACTGGGCCGCCCCGAAGACGGCTCCACCCAGGGTGATGGCGACGAGGAACCACACGAAGACGGTGGCGGGGCGGTTCGCTGACACCGCGTTGACGAGCTGCTGAACCATGAGGGGTTGGGCGATCGAGAGGCCCGTCGAGACGAGGGAGACGACGGCGACCAGCACGAGGACGCGCACGTGCCCCCGCAGGTAGGGGAAGAATTCCCGGAGCGTGGCGCGCGGGGCGGTGGGCTGCATGCTCACACGATGCGCCGGGCGGTGCGCGGTGTCAAAGCACTTCGCGGCGGGCGTAGCGGAGCCGGCGGGTCCGCCCGGGAAGGATCCCACTACACATCGGATCGTGGCCGGGCGTGATCGCCGGGTGTCGTCGGGATCGTCTGCCCCGGCGCGCAATGGATGAGGGTGTGGACGGCGAGGGATGCGGCCGCGGTCAGTTGGGTGACCCGGCGCCGGGACCTGTCGTAGGCGGCCAGTGCGCGGTCCACGCGGTCGTGCGCCTCGAGGTTGCCGACCAGGGACAGGGCGTCGAGGATCGCCTCGTTCGCGCCGCGCCCGAGGTCCGGCGTCATGGCATGGGCAGCGTCACCGATCAGGGCCACATTCCCCAGCTGGTACCGCGGCAACCGGCGTGCCAGGTGATGGATGTCGTGTCGCAGGACACTCCCCTCACCGATGCTCGCGACGGTCGCGGCCACCGCCCCGTCCCAATGCCCGAACAGCCTCCGAAGCTCCTCGGACTCCTCTTGCCCTGACACGCGCCGGGCCGGTGGCACCGTCGCCGTCGCATACCAGTTCGTTCCCCCGCTCGGCCTGCCACTGATCCCGAAGCGACGGCGCTCGCCCCAGTACTCGGTCAGGCCAACGGTCGTCACCTCGGCTGTCCCCCGCCACACCGTGGTGCCGGTCGCGGTCGCGCGGTACGCACGGCCGAAGAGTGCGCCGCGCAGGGTGCTGTGGACGCCATCTGCTCCGACGACCAGCGCGGCGTCCGCGCACGCACTGGCAAGATCGCCTGCCGCCAGAGGGTGACCGAGGACGAGCGCCGGCTCCGGCAGGGAGTCCCGGAGAAGGCCGGCGAGGTCCGCCCGCTCGATCAGGACGGCCCCGGACAGGGGCCGGGACGGTGAGATCGGCAGACCTCCGCGCGTGCGGAGCTGCAGGCCGGTGAGGGGGATCACCCGAGCCTCGATCCCGGGGCCGAGCCCGAGGGATTCGAGTCCGTTCACTGCAGTCCGCTGCAGCAGGACCGCCGTGCCGGAGGCGCGCACCGTCGGTTCCTGCTCCAGCACCTGAACCGACCACCCCGCACGGTGCAGCCCGACAGCGACCGTGAGTCCAGCAATGCCCGCGCCCACAACTGTCGCTGTCGTCATACCGCGAACGTACTACGTTTGTAGTTCCTGCACAACAGGTGTAGTTTCATCGGGTGGAACGTCGAGAAGTGCTGTGCACCGCTGCCGTGTCCCTGCTCGCCGCAGGGGGGCCGCGCGCGCTCACACACCGCGCCGTGGACCGCACAGCGGGCGTGCCGCTCGGCTCGACGTCGAACCTGTTCAGGACACAGGAGGCTCTCGTGAGCGCCGTCGTCGACTTCCTGGTGCTGGCGGATCACCGGGAGCTGGGGCGGCTCCGGAGTGGGAGTCCCGGGACAGCGGACGACGTGGCGGCACCTTTGGCCCGCTTCGCGTCGGCAGCCGGGACCACCGGCCGTGACCATGCACGGGCCAGGCAGGCACTCCTGGTCCACGCCTCTGACACGCCGTCGTCCGCAGCAGCCCTCGCGGAGGGCCGCCAGCGACTCATCGTCTGGGGTACGGACGCTCTGCGATCCATCGGCGTCACCCGACCGGAGGAGAAGTCCGCCCTGATCGTCGGGATGGTGGACGGGATGATCAGCGCCACGGTATTCATGGGTCTTCCGGTCGAGGAATCGGCGTTGGCCTCCGCGATCCGTGCCATCATCACCGATCCGTGAGGCTGGACGCCCGGTCTGCAGGCGGGGGCTGCGGAGGGTTTCCGGAGTCCCGCGACCGCCTGCGCGGTGAACCGCCACTCGTCAGCGATCCTCGTGCGCGCGATCATTGGGGACTGCTCGATCGGGTTCGTCCACAGGGCGACCGGCATACCACTCATGGAACTCGGTACACCGCCCCGAGCCGTCGAACCGGAGGAACCAGATGTTGTCGTATGCCGTGACCACCCGGTCACTCTCCGGCTGGTAGAAGACGGTCCTGCCATGGGCGACGACCCGGTCGCCCTCAATGGCGACCGGATGGTACTTGGCGTCGAAGGACTCGCCTACGAAGTCGTCACGCTCGCTCATCCACTCAGCGACGATCCGGTCGCGTCCTGATGCTCGCGTCTGGAAGGGGTAATGCCAGACAGCACCCTCCGACCATAGATCTGAAATGGCTCCTTCGTCGTAGCTCTTCCACGCCGCCACATACGCATCGAGCCACTTCTGCGCGGCGGGCCTGGTGATCAGCACCGGTTGCATTGGAGCGTTGTGCCACTCCGGTTGCTCCAAGAAGTCCGTCATCCTCGCATCGTAGCCAGGGAACCGCCCGTGGGGTTCGCCCATAGCCCGATCGTCGAACGTTCGGGGCGGGCGTTGTCGTGCAACAGGTCGGCGGTGGGTGAGGTTGTCCCGCTCAGAACCGTGTGCACGATGTGGATGGTGATGGGAGGGAGCATGATCTCGCCACGGAGGTTTCCCGGTTCGGGCACGGAGGAACCGTCGGGTTCAGCGGACGATCTTGAAGTTGAAGGCAGGTGTGCCGAGAGCACTGTAGAGGCGGAGCCAGACGGGCAGGAGCATCTCGGTGCCTCGGGCGGTGGTGATATCGCCGAGATCGATGATGTCCTGGTGGCCGAACTCTTCCAGCAGGGCCGTCACGGTGTGCTTGGCGTCGGCGTCGTTCCCGGAGACGAAGACGGTGCCGGCCTCGGGCAGGTTCCCCGGATGGGCCATGAGGTCTGCCGTGACGGCGTTGAGCGACTTGACGACGCGGGCGGTGGGGAAGGCGCGCTGAATCTGCTCGCCGAGAGAGTCTGTGTCCTTGACGAGCAGGGTCGGCGGCATGCCGCGGCTGAAGTCGAGGGGGTTGGCGAGGTCGAGGACGACCTTGCCGTCGAGGCCCTCCATCCCGACCCGAGCCAGCGCGTCCATGGACGCACTGCCGTTCGTCGCGTTGATGACGATCTCCGCCCCCGAGGCAGCATCAGCGAAGCCGCGCACAGTGACGTCGGGGTTCGCGGCCGCCCAGTCGGCGAAGGGTGCGTTGCCCAGGGCGTCGGCCTCCTTGCGGGCAAGCGTGGCCTGGGCATCGCGGGTGCCGAGAGTGACATCGTGCCCCAATTCGATGAGCCGCGCGGCAAGCGTGCGCCCGACGGAGCCGGTTCCGAGGATAGCGATTCTCATGGCGTGATCTCTCCTCCGGGGGTTCTCCGAGTCGTGCACCGACCCCGATGTGACGGATCGTCCTCGAAATTCTGTGACGGATCGATCGGTCTGTCCAGTTGGAGGCAGCAGGTTCGGTGAGGGAATTGGGAGGATCGGGGTTGCTGGTGGCGCGTAGGACGGGCCGTCACCGGCATGAGCGACGGCGGCGCGACCCCAGGAGGAGCCGCGCCGCCATCGGTGGCCAGGAGTGGACCGTCAGCCGGCGGCGTACGCCTCGACGCCGTCGAGCTCGGCGCGCAGCGCGGTGAGCTGGCGTCGGACGGCGGCCGGAGCCGTACCGCCCTGCGCGTCGCGGCTGGCCAGCGATCCTTCGACCGTGAGCACCTCGCGCACCGCGGGCGTCAGGTGCGCGGAGATCCCGGCGAACTCCTCATCGGTCAGGTCCCACAGCTCCACACCGCGCTGCTCGGCGATCCTGACGGCGGCGCCCGAGAGCTCGTGCGCCTCACGGAACGGCACGCCCTGACGGACGAGCCACTCGGCGATGTCCGTCGCGAGGGCGAAGCCCTGAGGGGCGAGGGAGGTCAGGCGCTCCGTGTCGAACACGAGGGTCGCGATCATGCCCGAGACCGCGGGCAGCAGGACCTCGAGGGTGTCGACGGCGTCGAACACCGGCTCCTTGTCCTCCTGCAGGTCCCGGTTGTAGGCGAGGGGCAGTCCCTTCAGTGTGGCGAGCAGTCCCGTCAGGTCGCCGATCAGCCGCCCCGCCTTGCCGCGCGCGAGCTCGGCGACGTCGGGGTTCTTCTTCTGCGGCATGATCGACGAGCCGGTCGAGAAGGCGTCGTCGAGCGTGACGAAGGAGAACTCCTTCGTGGCCCAGATGATGATTTCCTCGCTCACGCGGGAGAGATCCACCCCGATCATCGCGGCGATCCAGGCGAACTCCGCGTAGACGTCCCGCGACGCCGTCCCGTCGATCGAGTTGTGCGTCGCGGAGAAGAATCCGAGGTCAGCGGCGACGGATTCGGGGTCCAGGCCCAGCGAGGACCCGGCGAGGGCGCCCGAACCGTAGGGTGAGACCCCGGCACGCCGATCCCAGTCCTGCAGCCGCTGCACGTCCCGCAGCAGGGCCCAGGCATGGGCCAGCAGGTGGTGGCTCAGCAGCACCGGTTGGGCGTGCTGCAGGTGCGTGCGTCCCGGCATCGGCACCTCGAGGTGGGCCTCGGCCTGGTCGACCAGGGCACCGATCGTCGCGAGGACGCCGCGGGCGATGATCCGCGCGTGGTCCCGGAGGTACATGCGTCCGAGCGTCGCCACCTGGTCGTTGCGGGAACGGCCCGCACGCAGCTTGCCGCCGAGCGCCGGGCCGGCACGCTCGATGAGGCCGCGCTCGAGCGACCCGTGGACGTCCTCGTCGCTCGGCGCCGGTGCGTACGCGCCGGACCGCACGTCGGCGTCGAGACGGTCGAGGGCGTCGATCATCCCGGCGAGTTCGCCGTCGTCGAGCAGGCCGGCGCGGTGGAGCACGCGGGCGTGGGCGCGGGAGCCCTCGATGTCGTAGACCGCCAGCCGCCAGTCGAAGTGCGTGGACTTGCTGAGCGCGGCGAGGGCGTCGGCGGGGCCGCCGGCGAACCGGCCGCCCCACAGCGAACCCTCGTTCGTCCCCGGGCGCCCCCCGACCTCGCTTCGCTCGGCCGGGGACCCCTGCGCTCGTGGGGCCATCGGGCGCCCCCCGACCTCGCTTCGCTCGGCCGGGGACCCCTGCGCTCGTGGGCCCACCACGGGCTCTTGAGCCATCAGGCGCCCGCCCGCTGGTCCCGGCTCGAGGCCACCTTGGAGGACAGGCCGAAGATCTCGATGAAGCCGCGGGCCATCGACTGGTCGAAGGTGTCGCCGGAATCGTAGGTCGCGAGGTTGAAGTCGTAGAGCGCGACGTCGGAGCGGCGGCCGGTGACGGTCGCGCGGCCGCCGTGGAGGTCCATGCGGATGTCGCCGGTGACGTACTTCTGCGTGTCGTCGACGAAGGTGTCCAGCGAGCGCTTCAGCGGCGAGAACCACTGGCCGTCGTACACCAGTTCGGTCCAGCGCTGGTCGACGGTCTTCTTGAAGCGGGCCTGCTCGCGCTCGATGGTGACGTTCTCGAGTTCGCGGTGCGCGGCGATGAGGGCCATCGCGCCGGGGGCCTCGTAGATCTCGCGACTCTTGATGCCGACGAGGCGGTCCTCGACGATGTCGATGCGGCCGATCCCCTGGGCACCGGCCCGGCGGTTGAGCTCCTCGATGGCCTGCAGCGGCGTGACGGTGTTGCCGTCGATGGCTACGGGGATGCCCTCCTTGAAGGAGATGATCACCTCGTCGGCGGCGGGTGGGAACTCGGGCGACTCGGTGTAGTCGTAGACGTCCTTGGTGGGTCCGTTCCAGATGTCCTCGAGGAACCCGGTCTCGACGGCGCGGCCCCAGACGTTCTGGTCGATGGAGAACGGGTTCTTCTTGGTGGTCTCGATGGGCAGGCCCTTCTCCTCGGCGAAGGCGATGGCCTTGTCGCGCGTGAGGGCGAGGTCGCGGACGGGGGCGATGCACTTCAGGTCGGGGCCGAGGGTCTGGATGCCGACCTCGAAGCGCACCTGGTCGTTGCCCTTGCCGGTGCAGCCGTGGGACACGGTCGTGGCGCCGAACTGACGCGCGGCGGCGACGAGGTGCTTGACGATCACGGGCCGGGACAGCGCGGAGACGAGGGGGTAGGCGTCCATGTAGAGCGCGTTCGTCTTCAGGGCGGGCATGCAGTAGTCGGTGGCGAACTCCTCACGGGCATCGGCCACGTAGGCTTCGACGGCGCCGCAGCCGAGCGCGCGCTGGCGGATGGTCTCGAGGGATTCGCCGCCCTGTCCGACGTCGACGGCCACGGCGATCACCTCGGCCCCGGTGGCTTCGGCGATCCAGCCGATGGCTACGGAGGTGTCGAGTCCGCCGGAGTAGGCGAGGACGATGCGTTCGGTCACGGGAGGTGCTCCTTCGATTGTCCGGGCGGTGCGCCCGTGGGTGTGTTGATGTTCAGGGTGTCATGCCGCGGCCGGCGCATGGCCGGGCGTCATGACGGGTCAGGACGGGTCGGCGGGCCCTTGCGGTTCCTGCGCGAGTCCGAGGAAGCGGTCGGCGACGGCGGCGCCGCCGTCGGGGTCGCGGCTGACGAGCATCACGGTGTCGTCGCCGGCGATGGTGCCGAGGATCGTGGGCATCACCGAGTGGTCGATGGCCAGGGCGAGGAAGTTCGCGGCTCCCGGCGGCGTCCGCAGGATGACGATGTTCCCCGAGGCCTCCGCCGTCACGAGCAGTTCGTTGCACAGCTTCGCGAGCCGCGCGTCGAGGATCTCCTGGGACACGCCGCTGCGGGCGTGCCGGCCGCCGCCCTCCACGGGCACCGCGTAGATCAGCGCGCCCTCGGCTCCGCGGACGCGCACGACGCCGAGCTCCACGAGGTCCCGCGACAGCGTCCCCTGGTTGACCTGCACGCCGTCGGCGGCGAGCAGGGTGGCCAGCTCCACCTGCGAGCGCACGGACCGGGCGGTGAGGAGGTCCGTGATGAGGGCGTGCCGGGCGGTCTTCGTGGTGAGGCGGGCGGAATCGCGCTGCACGGTCATGAGCCACTCCCCTGCCCGTCGTCGGATCGGGCGGACCGCTGCACGAGCCATGTCATGAGCGCCTTCTGCGCGTGCAGCCGGTTCTCGGCCTCGTCCCAGACGAGCGACTGCGGGCCGTCGATGACGTCGCCGGCGATCTCGTAGCCGCGGTAGGCGGGGAGGCAGTGGAGCACGACGGCGTCGGGCGCGGCCAGCGCCATGGCGGCGGCGTCGACGGCGTAGGAGCGGAACAGCTCCTGCCGTGCCGCCTTCTCCTCCTCCTGGCCCATCGACACCCAGGTGTCGGTGGCGACGACGTCGGCCCCTGCGAGCGCGGCGGCGGCGTCCACGGTGACGAGGACGGACCCGCCGGTCTCGGCCGCCCTATCCTCGGCCGCGGCCACGACCGCCGGGTCGGGGAGGTAGCCCTCGGGCCCGGCGATCCGGACGTGCATCCCGGCCGTGGCCCCGGCGAGGAGGTAGGAGTTGGCCATGTTGTTGGCGCTGTCCCCCAGGTACGTCAGGGTGAGCCCGGCGAGCGTGCCCTTGTGCTCCCGGATGGTGAGCAGGTCCGCGAGCAGCTGGCACGGGTGGTAGTCGTCCGAGAGGGCGTTGATGACGGGGACGCTCGACGCCGCGGCCATCTCCTCGAGTCCGGCCTGGGCGTAGGTGCGCCACACGATCGTCGCGACCATCCGGTCGAGGACCCTGGCGGTGTCGGTGATGGATTCCTTGTGCCCGAGCTGGGAGTCCCCCGCCCCGATGATCAGCGGCACTCCGCCGAGGTCCGCGACGCCGGCGGCGAAGGACACCCGGGTCCGGGTGGAGGTCTTGTCGAAGATGACGGCGACCGTCCTGCGGCCCGCGCCCTCCCCCGCGAACGGCGCATGGGCGTAGGGCTTCGCCTTGAGTTCGACGGCGAGGTCGAGGACCTCGGTCTGCTCGGCGGGTGAGAGATCCGTGTCGACGAGGAAGTGGCGCGTCATGGGGTTGCCTCCCGGGTGTCGGAGTGTGCGGTGCGGGCGGTGGTGAGGATGGCGGGCAGGGCGTCCAGGAACGTCGCTGCCTGCTCGGCGGTGAGGATGAGCGGAGGTGCGAGTCGAAGGGTCGAGGGCCCCGTCGCGTTGATGATGAATCCTGCGGCGAGCGCCGCCTGGACCGCCTCCGGTGCATACTCGCCGTCGACGTCGAACCCGATGAGCAGGCCCTGGCCGCGCACCGCGGTGACCCCGTCGGTGGCTGCGAGCCGCGAGGCGAGGAAGGCGCCGACGTCGGACGCGTGCTGCAGGGCGCCCGTCGTCTCGAGGACGTGCAGCGTGGCGAGGCCCGCCGCGGTGGCCACGGGGTTCCCCCCGAAGGTGCTGCCGTGCTGGCCCGCGCCGATCAGCGAGGAGGCGTCCTCGCCGAACGTGACGAGCGCGCCGATCGGGAAGCCGCCGCCGAGGCCCTTGGCGAGCGTCATGGCATCGGGGACCACGCCGTCGACCCACTGGTGGGCGAACCAGCGGCCCGTCCGCGCGACGCCGGACTGGACCTCGTCGAGGATGAGCAGCGCCCCGTGTTCGCGGGTCAGCTCCCGCGCTGCACGCAGGTACTCGGGCGAGAGGGGCCGGACGCCGGCCTCGCCCTGGATGGGTTCGATGACGAGCGCTGCCACGGAGGAGTCCATGGCGGACCTGAGTGCCTCGATGTCGTCGAAGGGGATGTGCTTCACGCCGCCGGGCAGGGGCTCGAAGGGTTCGCGGTAGGCCTTCTTGGACGTGAGGGCGAGGGCCCCCATGGTGCGGCCGTGGAAGGCGCCGTCGAGGGCGAGGATGCGCTGCCGCCCCGGTGTGCTGTTGCGTCGTGCGAGCTTGACCGCGGCCTCGAGGGCCTCCGCACCGGAGTTGGTGAAGAACACGCGGGACCCGGTGGGCGCCTCGGCGAGGGCCAGGAGCTTCTCGGCGAGCGCCACCTGCGTGGGGCTCGTGAAGAAGTTGGAGATGTGGCCGAGGGTCGCGAGCTGGCTGGAGACGACGGAGGTGACGAAGGGGTGCGCGTGCCCGAGGGCGTTGACCGCGATGCCGCCGAGGAGGTCGAGGTACTGCCCGCCGTCGGCGTCCCACACGAAGCAGCCGGATCCGCGCACCAGCACGCGCTGCGGCGTCCCGAAGACGCCCATCAGCGAGGAGCCGTAGCGGGCCAGCCAGTCCGCGCCGGACGTCCCGCCGGTGAGCAGGTCCGCGGTCTCGTGGACGGCTGTGGTGTTCACGGTGGTGTTGTTCATGCTGCCCCTTCGGGAGCCGTGGGCTGCGGGGTGACGGTCGCGTCGTCGGGGACCACCTGCGTGCCGATGCCCGCCGTGGTGAAGGTCTCGAGCAGCATCGAGTGGGCCAGCCGCCCGTCGACGATGTGCGCGCGCTCCACCCCGGCCTCGACGGCCTGCAGGCATGCCGTCATCTTCGGGATCATGCCGGATTCGAGGCTGGGCAGGAGCTCGCGGAGTTCGCTCGCGGTCAGGGAGGAGATGAGGGAGCTGCGGTCCGGCCAGGCCGCGTAGAGCCCCTCCACGTCGGTGAGGATCACGAGCTTCGAGGCCCCGAGGGCGGCGGCCAGCGCCGCGGCGGCGGAGTCGGCGTTCACGTTGAGGACCTGCTGCACGGCCTCGCCGTCGGCGTCGTACTCCGGGGCGACGGTGGAGATCACGGGGATGCGCCCGGCCTGGAGGATGTCGAGGATGGCGCCGGGATGGACGGCGGTCACGTCACCGACGAGCCCGAGATCCACGGTCTCGCCGTCGACGACGGTCCCGGTGCGGACCGCGCGCAGCAGCCCGCCGTCCTCGCCGGACAGGCCGACGGCATAGGGGCCGTGGGAGTTGATGAGGCCTACGAGTTCGCGGCCCACCTGGCCGGTGAGGACCATCCGGACCACGTCCATGGCTTCGGGGGTCGTCACGCGCAGGCCGCCCTTGAACTCGGACTCGATGCCGAGTTTCTGGAGCATCGCGTTGATCTGGGGGCCGCCGCCGTGCACCACGACGGGCCGGATGCCCACATGGTGGAGGAAGACGACGTCCTCGGCGAAGGCCCGGCGCATCTCCTCGTTCACCATGGCGTTGCCGCCGTACTTGATGACCATCGTGGTGCCGGCGAACCGCTGGATCCAGGGCAGCGCCTCCACCAGTGTGGCGGCCTTGTCCTGCGCCTTCAGGGTCGAGGCCGACGGCGTCGCCGTCGGGTGCGTGTCGGTGCTCGTGTCACTGCTCGTCATGGCGTCTCCCGTCAGCTCGAGTAGGCGGAGTTCTCGTGCACGTACTCGTGCGTGAGGTCGTTGGTCCAGATCGTGGCGCTCGCCGTCCCGGCGGCGAGGTCGATCTCGACGGACACGTCCCGGCCGGTGAGGTCCACGAGGTCGCGCGGATCCCCGATCCCGCCGTTCCGGCAGATCTGCACGCCGTTCATCGAGACGTTCAGGGCGTCCGGCTCGAAGACGGCGTCGGTGGTGCCGACGGCCGCGAGGACGCGGCCCCAGTTGGGATCGTTGCCGAAGATGGCGGTCTTGAACAGGTTGGAGCGGGCGACGGCGCGGCTGACCACCTCGGCGTCGCGCTCGGACGCGGCGTTCATGGTGGTGACGGCGATGGTGTGGCTCGCGCCCTCGGCGTCGTGGATGAGCTGCGCCGCGAGGTCGAGGCAGACCTGCGTGAGGGCCCTCGTGAACTGCGCCGGGTCCGGTGTGACACCCGCGGCGCCGGAGGCGAGCAGCACCACGGTGTCGTTGGTGGACATGCAACCGTCCGCGTCGGTGCGGTCGAAGCTCACGCGGGTCGCCTCCCGCAGGGCGGCGTCGAGGGTCGCGGCATCGAGGGCGGCGTCCGTGGTGAGGACCACGAGCATGGTGGCCAGGCCCGGCGCCAGCATGCCGGCTCCCTTGGCCATCCCGCCGATCGCGTAGCCCTCGCTCGCGGCGTCGGCCGTCGCCGGGTACCGGGCCTCCTTGGCCACCGTGTCCGTGGTCATGATCGCCTCGGCGGCGGTGGGTCCACCGCCCCTGCCCAGGGATCCGGCCGCGTGGGTGACGCCGACGAGCAGCCGGTCCATCGGGAGCTGTTCACCGATCAGGCCGGTGGAGCACACGAAGACGTCGGTCGCGGAGATCCCGAGGAGCTCGGCGGTGACCTCCGCGGTCCGGTGGGTGTTCTGGAAGCCCTCGGGTCCGGTGCAGGCGTTGGCGCCGCCGGAGTTGAGGACGACGGCGTCGACGCGTCCGTCCGAGACGACCTGCCGGGACCACAGCACGGGTGCCGCCGCCACGCGGTTGGAGGTGAACACGGCGGCCGCGTTGTGCAGCGGTCCGTCGTTGGCGACGAGGGCGACGTCGGGCTTGCCGGTGCTCTTCAGGCCGGCGGCGACGCCCGCAGCGCGGAACCCGCCCGGATAGGTGATGCTCACGGTGCGATCCCCTGGATGGTCAGGCCCGCGGTCTCGTCGAGTCCGAGGGCGATGTTCATGGACTGCACCGCGCCACCGGCGGTCCCCTTGGTGAGATTGTCGATGACGCAGCTCACGATCACGCGACCCGCGTGGTCGTCGAAGGCCAGCTGGAGGTTCGCGTAGTTGGAGCCGAGGACCGCCTTGGTGGTGGGCCACTGGCCCTCGGGCAGCACCCGCACGAAGGACTCGGCCGCGTAGGCGTCCTCCCACGCCTGCCGCAGCTGCGTGTACCCGACGCCGGGCTTCACGCGGGCGGTCGCGGTGGTCAGGATGCCGCGGGCCATGGGCGCCAGTGTGGGCGTGAAGGAGAGGGACACGCGCTCGCCGGCGGCGCGGCTCAGGCCCTGCTCCATCTCGGGGGTGTGGCGGTGCCCGCCGCCGACGCCGTAGGGGCTCATACCGCCCATCACCTCGGACCCGAGAAGGTGGGGCTTGACGGCCTTGCCCGCCCCGGAGGTGCCGGACGCGGAGACGACGACGACGTCGTCGGGCTCGAGGAGGCCCGCGGCGAAGCCCGGGGTGAGGGCGAGGAGGACGCTCGTGGGGTAGCAGCCCGGGACGGCGATCCGGCGGGCTCCGGCGAGACCGGCCCGGTGACCCGGCAGTTCGGGCAGTCCGTAGGGCCAGGTGCCCGCGTGGGCCGAGCCGTAGAACTTCGTCCACGCGGCGGGGTCCTGCAGGCGGTGGTCGGCGCCGGCGTCGATCACGAGCGTGTCCGCCGGAAGCCGGGCGGCGACCTCGGCGCTGGCACCGTGGGGCAGGGCGAGGAAGACGACGTCGTGTCCGGTGAGGACCTCGGGGGTCGTCTCCTGCAGCACCCGGTCGGCGAGGGAGTGCAGGTGGGGCTGGACGTCGCCGAGGCGCGCACCGGCGTTGCTGTGGGCCGTGATCGCCCCGACCTCGATGTCCGGGTGGTTGGCGAGGAGCCGCAGGATCTCTCCTCCGGCATACCCACTGGCGCCTGACACGGCTGCGGTGAACGTCATGGCTTCAGCCTACAACAACATCATGCATAGCCATACATAGTTATGCACTCAGGCTTCGTCCGGCGGTCGTGACGCCCGCACGGAGGCTCAGGTTGTGACCCCTGCTGTCGTGACGCCCCGCTACGGACGGGGCAGACCTCGACACGGCCCGTGCTGGTGCGGGCCGCCGGGTTCCGGCTGTCCCGGGCATGCCGGTCGTTCTCCTCGAGGTCGACCGCTGCCGCGTGCACGGCGTGAAGGGACTCGTCCGCGTCGATGAGGATGGCGAACTGCGCCATGGGTCGTCCTTCCGCAGTCGTGCGCGGTCACGCGTGGGGCTCGTACCCGATCAGCCAGCGAAGGCCGTGGCGATCGGTGACCTGGCCGTCCGAGGCACCCCACGGCTTCGGAGTCAGCGGGGCGATGCTCGACCCGCCGACCGACAGCTTGTCGAACCATGCGTGGAGGACCGTCGGCTCGGCGGTCCCCAGCAGCGACAGCATGAGGCCCTCGCACCGCACGGTCTGCTCTCCTGCTGCCGCATCCGATCCTGCGAGGGCGACGACGCCGTCGAGCACACCATGGGCCACGGCATCGGGCGGGCCGTCCGTCCTGCCGAACTCTGCATAGGAGTGCAGGGTCAGCTCACCGCCGAACACGTCGGCGTAGAAACCCAGCGCCTCCCGTGCGGTTCCGGGAAAGCTGAGGTAGACGAGGGGTGCGGGTGTGGTGGGCATCACGTCAGCCTGCCACACCCCGGCCCGGGCACACAGGAACCACCGCAGGAATAGCATGAGGGAACGCCACCGAAAGGAAGCACCATGCCCTCAGCCATCGTCGTCACCGCACCGGGCGGTCCGGACGTCCTCAGCCTCGCGACCGTCGACCGCCCCGCCCCGGGCCCGGGCCAACTGCTGGTGAGGGTCGCCGCCGCAGGGGTGAACTTCATCGAGACGTATCAGCGCAGCGGCGCCTACGCCGTCGACCACCCCTTCACCCCGGGGGCCGAGGCGGCCGGGACGGTGGAGTCATCCGGCGAGGACGTCTCGGGCTTCTCCGCCGGCGACCGCGTCGCGTTCGCCGAGGGGACGGGCACCTATGCGGAGTACGCCCTCGTGGACGCGGACCGGGCGCTTCCGGTGCCGGAGGGCGTGGATCTGGAGACCGCGGCCGCCCTCCCCCTGCAGGGCATGACCGCCCACTACCTCATCAACTCCACCTTCCCCGTCCAGCCCGACCACACGGTGCTCGTCCATGCGGGCGCGGGCGGCGTGGGCCTGCTGCTGATCCAGCTCCTCAAGGCGAAGAGTGCCCGCGTGATCACCACGGTCTCGACGCCGGAGAAGGAGGACCTCGCGCGCACCGCCGGCGCCGATGAGGTGCTGCGCTACGAGGGGTTCGCCGACGCCGTGAAGACCCTGACGGACGGCGTCGGGGTGGACGTCGTGTACGACGGCGTGGGCCGGGCGACGTTCGACGACTCGCTGCGCTCACTGCGGATCCGCGGCACCCTCGTGCTCTTCGGGGCGGCCTCCGGCGCGGTGCCCCCGTTGGAGCTGCAACGCCTCAACAGCGGCGGCTCACTCTTCGTCACCCGGCCCACCCTCGCGCACCACCTGCTCTCCCCCGAGGAGCGCCGCTGGCGTTCGGAGGAACTCTTCGGCGCCGTCGCAGCAGGCCAGCTCGATGTGCGCATCGGTGCCCGGTACCCGCTCGCCGATGCGGCCCGCGCGCACGAGGACCTCCAGGCCCGACGTACCACGGGCAAGGTGCTGCTCATCCCCTGAGCCTGGGCTGCGCGTCAGCAGGCTGACGGCAACTGAAGAGATCATCGCGGACGCGCACCTCGCGGACCCTGCGCCTTCGTGGGCAGGTTGGTGACGACGACCTCCACGACAGGTCAGGCGAAGAGCAGCTGGGCCCGCCTGGATTGTCGCGTGTAGGGGTATGCCGGAGTGCTGTGATCGTCTTGCGCGTTCTCCCACTCCTGCTCGCGTTCATGCTCTGGACGGTGCGCGTATTCTCGCTCGTGCCCGCGTTCGCGTTCGTCCGGGCTGCTGCCGGGCAGGGGTGGTGCGGTGGAGTGGTAGGTGTGGCCGGTGGGCGTGCTGATCTCGATGACGTGCCGGCTCCCTGGGCTAGAGCGTGGCCTTGTGTGCCAGCCGGTGAGTTCCTTGGTGTGGTTGCACGCTTCACAGAGTCCGGCCCCGTTGGACAGGCTCGTGGACCCGTCCTTGTGCCAGGGGATGATGTGGTCGTAGTGGCGGATCGGCGCATCGCAGTACGGGGCCCGGCACAGATGGTCGCGGGCCTCGATGAAGCGGCGCTGCCCGGCCGTGAAGAGCCGGGCCCTCGACTCGACGGCCACCAGCTCCCCGCTACCCGGGGCGGTATAGAGGCGCCGCAGCCAGACCTGGAACCCCTGCCGGGCCTCAATTCCGTCCTCGGAAGAGCGCTCGGCAGCGTTCCCGCCTCCGCCGCTCCCACCGCAGTGCGTCCCTGGCCGCTGGGAGGGCTGGCCGGAGGCCTGCTCGGAGGCCGGCCCGGTGGTGAGGAGGTCCCGCGCCCAGCCGGCGGGGACGATCCCGTAGCCCGGCAGGCGGGCCGGCTCAGCATCGCCCTGGAACAGGGTCCGGTCCGTCATGACCAGCTGCACCCCGACCCGGGAGAACCCACCCGGGGTGCCCGTGGTCCGCTCCACCAGCGCATCGGCCATCAGCTGACCCCGACTCCGGGGATCCCCCGCCGCCCGGCGGGTGTCGGCGTGCCGGGTCAGTTCCGCGTGCACCGCCACCCCCTGCGCGACCGGCAGCAGGGCGGTCAGATACGTCATGGTGTCCGGGGCCGGCCGCAGACTCACCCGCCGGTCCGCCGCCGCGTGACTCGCCCGCTGGGTCACCGAGCGCGGGTCCCGCCGGTACGCCGCCGCCCGCGCCGCGGCCACGATCTGCCGGTCCCCGGCCCCGTCGAAGGCACCCGTGTCCGCGGCCAGGTCCTCATCGACCGCGCACCGGTCCGCAGCGGAGAGGCAGACCGTCTCCCGCACCAGCAGCGTCGCCCGCCACTCGTTCAACAACCCGGCCTCCACAGCGGCCATGGTGTGCGGCATCTCCGTCACCAGAGCCCGCGCGAACCCGAGCAGCCGTCCGCCCCGGGCGGGCGACTCACGCCGGGCCAGGGCGATCTGCGCGGCCACCCCCTTGCCCTGCTCCACCGGCACACCAGCCGCCGCCTGGGACCGGCGCTGGTCCAGGTCGAACGCGACCGCGATCCGGGCCTGCCGGGCGGCGATCAGACACTTCAACTCCTCCGAATCGCCCACCTCATCGATCAACTCCGGACCATCCGTCGGCACGGGAAGGGACGCGAGGACGTCGATCAGATCCCGCACAGAGCCGATCCGCACAAACTCGGACGGGATGACGACCGGCTGAATCGGATCCGACGGGTTACCGTGCCGCCGCGAACCACCACCGATATCCGTGGTGTTGAGCGAAGCAATCCGGCTGCTGTCCATACTGAATTCTCCCCGCTGGCACCGACATTATGCGGTCGCTACGAACGCCGCCGGAGGGGAGGAATCGGCAATGACCAGGGGTGTTTCCGGTTGGGATTGCCGATGCCAGAGAGGCAGACCACGCATCAGGGATGGAGCTATTCCAAAGGGCGCAGCACGCCGCGATCCCTGGACGGGCAACACGAAGATCTCCTCGCGCTCTTCGCTGCGGCCGGTCCGGAGCCTCGCATCCTTCGGCTGCGATGGACCCCTCATCCACACGGAAGGCCCGCCCCCACACCGGGAACGGGCCTTCATGGTGCTGGAGGACTCAGCGCTGCACGGCGCCATGCCGCTCGGCCGCGAGGGCCACGGCGGCGTCACGCGCCGCGCTGGCCTCGTCCGCCGTCAGGGTACGATCCGACGCGCGGAACCGCAGGGCGAAAGCCAGGGACTTCTGCCCCTCGGGGATGCCCTGTCCCGTGTAGACGTCGAACAGGCTGACGTCCTCGAGGAGCACCCCCGCACCCTCCCGCAGGGTCTCGAGCACATCTCCCGCGACCACCGAGGCTTCGACGACGAGCGCGACGTCCTGCGTGGCCGGCGGATAGGTGGACAGCGACCGCGCGACGATCACGTCGGCAGCGGCCTCGAAGAGGAGGTCCGCGGTGATCTCCAGGGCGACCGTGCGCGCGGGAAGGTCCTGCGCGGCGATCAGCTTCGGATGCAGCTCGCCCGCGTAGCCCAGCACTTCGCCGCTGCGCAGCGAGAATTCCGCCGTGCGGCCGGGGTGGAACGCCTGGTGGCTGCCCTGCCGGACCACGACGTCGACGCCGGTGACCTGCGCCATGAGCTGCACGGCGTCGACGGCGTCCGCCCAGTCCCAGGCGCGCGGGGCGACGCCGGCCGACGGCGCCGTCTCATGACCCGTGAACAGCGCGGCCACCACCAGCGGCTGGTTCGGGATCCCCGCGTGCAATCCGTCGAGGACGTCGTCGTCGGGCCTGATGCCCAGCGGCGGGATGGACTCGGAGCCCAGGACGCCGTCGGGCAGGAAGACCGACCCCGCCTCGAACAGGGCCAGGTCGCGGAAGCCGCGCGAGTGGTTCCGCTTCGCCAGCTCCACGAGGCCGGGCAGGATCGAGCGGCGGAGGAAGCCGAGTTCGGCACTGAGCGGGTTCGCGAGCTTCACCGAGGCAGGCGCCGCGCCCTCGTCCGGGGTGCCGAACACGGCGTTCGACGCCTCGCTGACGAACGGGTAGGAGAGCACCTCCGTGAGCCCTGCTGCCGCGAGGGCGTTCAGGAGCCGGCGGCGCTGCTGCTGCACGCGCGTCAGGCCGCGCCCGGGCGGGGCGACGGGCAGCGAGGAGGGGATCGTGTCGTAGCCGACGAGCCGGATGATCTCCTCGGTCAGGTCCTCGCGGGTCTCGAGGTCGCTGCGCCAGCTCGGGGCGGTGACGCGGTAGCCGCCCTCGGTCTCCTGGACCGTCGCCCCGAGGTCCGTGAGCGTGCCCCGGATCTGCTCGTCGCTGAACTCGCGTCCGATCAGGCGGGCCGGGAAGTCGGCGGGCAGATCGATGACCCGCGGTTCCGGTGCCTCGCCGACGTCGGTGGCGGCGTCGTCGACGGTCCCGCCGGCGAGCTCGAGGATGAGTTCGACGGCGCGCTGCGCGGCGATGTCGGCCACGTCCCAGTCCACGCCGCGCTCGAAGCGCTTGGACGCCTCCGACGGCAACCGGTGGCGACGACGGGACCGGCCGATGCTGACGGCGTCGAAGTGGGCGGACTCGATGAGCACGTTGTCGGTGCTCGCCGAGACCTCGGTGGAGGCGCCACCCATGACGCCGGCGATACCGATGGGACCGGACGCGTCGGTGATGAGGAGGTCCTCGGCATCGAGCGTGCGGTCCTTGTCGTCGAGGGTCCGCAGCGTCTCGCCCGCAGCGGCGCGTCGGACCACGATGTCGCCGGAGAGCTTGTCGAGGTCGTAGAAGTGCAGGGGCTGGCCGAGCTCGAGCATCACGTAGTTGGAGATGTCGACGACGAGCGAGATGGAGCGGATGCCGGCGAGGCGCAGTCGCGCGGACATCCACGGCGGCGTGGGGCGTGTGGGGTCGACGCCGCGGACCGTCCGCGCCACGAACCGGTCGCAGCCGGGCGTGCCGTAGACGGGAGCGGCGTCCTCGAGCCGCACCGGGTATCCCCCGGGCGCGGCCGCCGGGACGACGACGGCGGCAGCCGGGTCGGTGAAGGCCGTCCCGGTGGCGTGCGCGTACTCCCGGGCGGCGCCGCGGATGGAGAAGCAGTACCCGCGGTCGGGCGTCACGTTGATCTCCGCGGCCTGGTCGTACAGGCCGAGCAGTTCCATGGCGTCGGCGCCCACCTCGGGGTCGAGCCCGAGGGTGGAGAGCACGAGGATGCCGTCGTGGTCGTCGCCGATGCCGAGTTCACGCACGGACGCGATCATGCCGGCGGACACGTGCCCGTAGGTCTTGCGGGGGCTGATGCGGAAGTCACCCGGCAGCACCGAGCCGGGCAGGGTGACGACCACCTTGTCGCCCTCGACGAAGTTGTGGGCGCCGCACACGATGCCCTGCACGCCGGACGGGTCGATGCCGTCCCCTGTGAGGCTCTGCTGGGCACCCTCGGGCACCACGCGGACCTCGCACCAGTTGATGGTCTTGCCGTTGGACTGCGGTTCCTTGACGATGCTCAGCACCTGGCCCACCACGATCGGGCCGGTCAGCTCGTCGGTGGGACGGTGGACGTCCTCTTCTTCGAGGCCTACCTTGACCAGCTCGGCCATCACGTCTTCCGCGGTCGCATCCGCAGGCACGGCTGCGTATTCGCGCAGCCAGGACAGTGGGATTCTCACCTAGATCTCCATCCCGAAGTGTTCGCTGAAACGTACGTCGCCCTCGATCATGTCCCGCATGTCGATGACCTCGTTGCGGAACATGAGTGCCCGCTCGATCCCCATGCCGAAGGCGAACCCGGAGTAGACCTCCGGGTCGATGCCGGTGGCGCGCAGCACGTTGGGGTTGACCATGCCGCAGCCGCCCCACTCGATCCAGCGGGGGCCGCCCTTGGCGCCCGGGTGCCAGATGTCGAGCTCGGCGCTCGGCTCCGTGAAGGGGAAGAAGTTGGGGCGCAGGCGCACCTTGGCGTCGTCGCCGAAGAGCTGCTGCGTGAAGTGCTCGAGCGTGCCCACGAGATCCGCCATGGTGAGTCCCTTGTCGATGGCGAGGCCCTCGAACTGGTGGAAGACCGGCGTGTGGGTGGCGTCGAGCTCGTCCGTGCGGAACACCTTGCCCGGGCACAGGACGTAGATCGGCAGGTCGCGCTCGAGCATGGAGCGGGCCTGGACCGGCGAGGTATGGGTGCGCAGCACGAGGTGGGCCTCGGGCGGCTCGACGAAGAACGTGTCCTGCATCTCGCGCGCCGGGTGGTCGGGCTTGAAGTTCAGGGCGTCGAAGTTGAACCACTCGGACTCGAGCTCGGGTCCTTCCGCGATTTCCCAGCCCATGCCCACGAAGACGTCGCTGACCCGCTCCTGCAGCGTGGATAGCGGGTGCCGGGCGCCGGTCCGACGACGGCGCGGGGCTGCGGTGACGTCCACGGCCTCCTCGACGAGGATCCGTGCGTCACGCTCGGCCTCGAGCTCGACCGTGCGGGCGGCGAGCGCCTGGTTGATCTGCCCGCGGGCGGGCCCGATGTTCTTGCCCGCCGCCGACTTCTGCTCCTTCGGCAGGGCGCCGATGCCCCGGTTGGCGAGGCTCAGCGCGGACTTCTCACCGGTGTGTGCGATCCGGACCGCTTTCAGCCCGTCGAGGTCGGCAGCAGCAGCGATGTCGGCGAGCGCGGCGTCGACGGCGGAGGCGACCGACGCGGCGTCCAGCGGATCGGGGACCTGGGCATCGCGGCCGGCAGGCCCGGCGTGCTCTGGGGTTTCGGCCATGGGGTTGCGTACCTTGCACTCTCGGAACGTGCGGCGGGCCATTCGCCGGAGCGGGCCACGCCGTGGACAGGAAAACGCCGGGACGCAGCGGGGCGTACCGGCGTCCCAAGTCTAGGCGACGGGTTCGGCCGTGGGACAACCGCCCGCTACTGACTGGGTGGTGCGTCGCCGCCGTACGATGGCGGCATGAACCGGAGGCTCGTGCCATTCCTCAACTGGATCAACCTGTCGACGCCGTGCGGCCTCGCCGTCGCCGCCCTGTCCGGCTGCCGCGTCTCACCCGGACCGTACGGCATCCTGCTCGCGGAGGGCTACCGCCGTCGGCTGCCCAAGGCCCGTGCCTTCACGGTGGGCAGCGTGGTCCTGCTGCGGGGCAGCGCTCCCCGCAGCGCCCCGCCCGCGTTCCTCCGGCTCCTCGAGCACGAGGCGCACCATGCCCGCCAGTACGCAGCGTGCCTCGGCCTGCCCTTCCTCCCGGCGTACCTGGTGGCGGCGGGCTACTCGCTCCTGCGCACCGGGGACCCGGCGTCGCGCAACCTCTTCGAGCGCGGAGCAGGGCTCGCCACCGGCGGCTACCGTGAGCGGCCGGTGCGTCCGCTCACGACGGCGATCGGGGCTGCGGTCACGTCGATCGGTTCCCGCTCCCGCCGAGGGTGACGCCCGTCAGTGCTCCGCCCCTGCGGTGATGCGCAGGTCGAGGGCGGTCTCCGCCGTCGTCGTCGCGATCGCGGCCAGGGCCGTGGCCATCGCCTCGACGGCGATGCCTGGCTGCCCGTGGGCGGCACCCTGCTCCGAGGAGAAGGGCACGTGGACGAACCCGCCCCGGGTCCCCTGCCGACCCTTCAGCAGGTCCATGAGCCCGTAGAAGAGGTGGTTGCAGACATAGGTGCCGGCGGTCTGCGACACCTCGACCGGGATTCCCAGCCCGGCTACGGTCTCCCGGCACGCCTTGATGGGCAGGGTAGTGAAGTACGCTGCGGGGCCGGCGGCCACCACGGGTTCGTCGATGGGCCGGCGGCCGGCGTTGTCGGGGATGCGGGCGTCGTCGACGTTGATGGCCACGCGTTCCAGCGAGATCCGCTCGCGCCCGCCGGCCTGCCCGACGCACAGGACGATCTCCGGTTCGAACTGACCGAGGGCGGCCTCCAGCACCTCGATGCTCCGGCCGAAGGCGCACGGCACCTCCACGGCGACCGCCTCCCGTCCCTGTGCGCGCAGCAGTTCCGCCGCACGCTGTGCGGCCTGCCAGGACGGATTGGTCGATTCTCCCCCGAAGGGTTCGAAGCCGGTCAGCAGGATCATGCCCCCAGCCTAGTGGCCCGGCCGGGCGACGGTGACGAGATATTAGTACGCGTGTTCTAATAGGTTCATGCGATGGGAAGGGCAGAGGATCACGGGCGACGACGACGCGCCGGCTGCTCCGTCCCTGTTGCCGCTTGCCGGGCTCGTCAGGACGGTGCGGACGCCGGACTTCGCCGGCATCACCTTCCACGAGGTCGCGGCGAAGTCGGTCCTCAACAGGGTCCCGCCCACGTCGTCGATGCCCTTCTCCTGGACCATCAACCCGTTCCGCGGCTGCTCCCATGCCTGCGTGTACTGCTTCGCCCGGAAGACCCACAGCTATCTGAACCTCGACACGGGACTCGACTTCGACGCGCAGCTCGTCGTCAAGATCAATGCCGCCGAGGTGCTGGCCCGTGAACTGGGCCGCCCCTCCTGGACCCGCGAGCACGTGGCGCTGGGAACCAACACGGATCCGTACCAGCGGGCCGAGGGGCGCTACCGGCTCATGCCGGGCATCATCTCCGCCCTCGCGGACTCGGGGACCCCCTTCTCCATCCTGACCAAGGGCACCCTCCTCGCCCGCGACATCCCGCTCCTGAGGGCGGCCTCGCGATCGGTCGGCGTGGGCATGGGGATCTCCCTCGCGCTGGTGGATCCGGTCCTCGCCGAGGCGATCGAACCCGGCACCCCCGCCCCGAAGGCACGGCTCGCACTCATCTCCCGGCTCCGCGAGGCCGGGCTGCCGTGCGGGGTCATGGCCATGCCGATCCTGCCCTGGCTCACCGACGGCGACGCATCGCTCGACCAGCTGTTCGGCGCCCTGGCCGACGCCGGGGCCACGGGCGTGACAGCCGGCCCCCTGCACCTGCGACCCGGTTCCCGCGAGTGGTTCATGCAGTGGCTCGCCGCGCACCACCCGCAACTCGTCCTGCGGTACGAGGAGCTCTACCGGGGCGGGAGCTACGCGTCGAAGGAATACCGGGACTGGCTCTCCGGGAGGATCCGCATCTTCCGTCGCAAACACGGCCTCGTGGCGGGCGCCGGCTTCTTCCGCAACCTGTCGGCCGACCGGCAGCCCGGGGCCACCGCGACCGTGCCACCCCCCGCCCCGACCCCGGATCCCGTCCAGGCCTCTCTGTTCTGAAGGCCTGCCCCCAGGGCACCCTCGTGGGCGGAATCGTCTGAGGACCCACCCGTCAGCGGGCGGTGCGGGGCGCCGTCGCTGAGCGCAGCGCGGCGAGGATGGGCCGGTCGGCGGGGATCCACGGCAGCGCGTCGAGCTCCTCGTCCGGATGGAGCGGCAGCCAGCGCAGCTCGTCGTGGTCCTGCAGCGGCATCGCCTCCCCCGCCGTGACCTCTGCCAGCCATACGCGCATGGCGGCCCGGTCGTTGAGCGGCCACCCCTGCGGCCCGGGCCCGGTGATCTCCCTGCCGAGCTCTGCGGTGACGCCGAGCTCCTCCTCGAGCTCGCGCAGCAGGGCGGCCTCGCAGCGCTCTCCCGCCTCCACCTTCCCTCCGGGGAACTCCCACATGCCGGCGAACTGCGGCGGCGCCGACCGCCGGGCGACGAGCAGGCGGGTGGGCCGCGCGAGGGAGTCGACGACGGCCGCCCCCACGATCTGGAGGAGCTGGTCCGAGGGTGGTTGCGTCACCTGCCGAGTCTATCGACGACTCCCTGCATCCCCGATCGTGGTGATCGTCCGGCCTCGGCCCGGCCCGACGATCACCGCATCACCATGAACCCCGAACCCCGAGGCTTGCAGCACGAATTCCGTCTGCCGGGTGCCGCGGTCGTATTTCGGGGCGGCACGGCGTTGTCGCCTAGGCTTGAAGGGACGACGGTGTCCGTGTCGCCGTCCGCCCCCGGTTCCCCGGAGGAGTCCGGCGGCCGATCCTCCCGCCCCCGAGATTCAGCCGCAAGGACATCCATGACTGCCTCCGCTCCCCCGTCGACGTCGAACCGGCTGACCGGCCGTCCACTCCTGTTCGCCATCGGCGCCCTCGCGGTGGGTGGTTTCGCGATCGGCACCACGGAGTTCACCATCATGGGCCTGCTCGAGGAGATGCGGGCGGATCTCGGCGTGGACTACGCGCAGGGCGGGCATGTCATCTCCGCCTACGCCCTCGGTGTCGTGGTGGGCGCGCCCGTCCTCGCCACCCTCGGCGCGAAGAAACCGCAGCGCGCCGTCGCCCTGGCGCTCATGGTCCTGATCACGGTGGCCAACCTGTCGTCCTACTTCGCGTCGGATTTCGGCTGGATGCTGGCGTCGCGGTTCCTGTCGGGCCTTCCCCACGGAGCCTACTTCGGTGTCGCCGCCGTCATCGCGGCATCGCTCGCCGATCCCGCGCGGCGGGGGCGCGCCATCGCCATGGTGATGCTGGGACTGAGCATCGCCAACGTGGTGGGCGTCCCGTTCGCCACGTGGCTCGGCCAGGAGTTCGGCTGGCGCTCCATGTTCCTGCTCGTGGGAGTGATCGGGGCGACGACGCTGGTACTGATCCGCGCCTTCGTCCCGGACGTCCCCGTGCGGCCGGGCGCGAGCATCCGCAAGGAGCTGGGAGCCCTGCGCCGTCCGCAGCTGTGGATGACCCTGCTCATCGGCATCGTCGGTTTCGGCGGGTTCTTCGCCGTCTATTCGTACATCGCGCCGACCATGACGGAGGTGGCCGGCCTCAGCGCGTCGCTGCTGCCCCTCGTCGTCGCGCTGTACGGCGTGGGCATGGTGGTCGGCAACATCCTGGGCGGGCGCCTCGCGGACAGATCCATCATGGGGAGCATCTACGGGGTCATGGTGGCCATCGCGGCGGTCCTGCTGCTGTTCCCCCTCGCGGCGACGATCCCGTGGACGGCCTGCCTCTTCGTCTTCCTAGTCGGCACGAGCGGATCGGCGCTCATCCCGCCGCTGCAGGCGCGCCTGCTGGACGTCTCGCCGGGAGCGCCGTCGCTCGCGTCCTCGATGAACCACTCGTCGCTGAACACGGCCAACGCGCTCGGCGCAGCGCTGGGCGGCGCCGTCATCACGGCCGGATGGGGGTTCACCGCACCCGCCATGGTCGGCGCGGTGCTCGCGGTCCTGGGGCTCGGCGTCGCCCTGCTCAGCGGCAGGATGGACAGGCGTGGCCACGCCGACCGCCGACCGGCGCACGGCGACGCCGGAACGGCAGGGCCGACGGACTCAGCGGATGCGCTGCGCGCGGGCTGAGGCGTACAGGCAGACGGTGGCGGCGGTCCCGACGTTGAGGGACTCCGCGCTGCCGTAGATGGGCACTGCGACGCGCGCGTCCGCGGCGGCGGTGACGTCGGCCGGCAGGCCCTGCGCCTCGTTGCCGAACAGCCAGGCGCCGGCGTCCTCGAGGCGCACCGTGCCGGCGCCGCCGCTGCTGCCGATGTCGCCGCCCGGCTCGCCGTCCGGCCGGTCCTGCGGGGGGTGCACCGTGGCGAACCTGCGCTGCGCGCTGGCGTCCTGGAGGTCGTCGAGGCTGGTGCTGCCATAGCCGTCGGCCGCGAGGACGGTCATGCCCGCGTCCCGCAGGCGGTCCAGCAACCCCTCGGGTTCGACGCCGAGGACCAGCGGGAGGTGGAAGAGCGACCCGACGGTGGACCGTACGGTCTTCGGGTTGTAGGGATCCACGCTCGCGCCGGTCAGGATGACGGCGTCGGCCCCCGCCGAATCCGCCGCCCGGATGATGGTGCCCGCGTTACCCGGGTCCCGCACCTCGACGAGCACGGCCATAAGGCGCGGCGCGGCGGAGAGCACGTCGTCGAGCGGGACGTCGACGAACCGGCACACCGCGACGAAGCCCTGGGGCGTGACGGTGGACGACATGGCGGCGAGGACGTCGGCGGTGACGAGACGCACGGTGGGGGCGCCGTCCTGCCCGGAGAGGTCCGCGATGTCGGTGTGGCGCTCGAGCGCGTCTGCCGTGGCGTACACGTCGACGACGACGCCGCCCTCCCCCGCCGCATGGCGGATGAGGTGCAGGCGGAGGGCCTCCCGGACCGCCTGGGGACCTTCGGCCAGGAACTCCCGCCGCCTTAAACGCGACGGACGCCCGGCCAGGCGTGCCACCTCCTTCACCCGGTCAGCGTGGGTGTTGGTCATCAGTGGCGCCTGGGGGCGTCCGTTCACAGTCATCGTGTTCCGGTGTGCGGGCCGCGTGGCCCGCAGCAGCCGATGCGCCTAGGCCGAGGCCTTGAGCGGTGCCGAGGTGTCCGCCGGCAGGGCGTTCTTGGCGATCTGCACGAGGGCCGCGAAGGCTGCGCCGTCGGTGACGGCGAGATCGGCGAGCATACGGCGGTCGACCTGGATGTCGGCGGCCTTGAGGCCCTGGATCAGGCGGTTGTAGGTCAGGCCGTTGGCGCGGGACGCAGCGTTGATGCGCTGGATCCACAGGCGACGGAAGTCGCCCTTGCGCTTGCGGCGGTCACCGTAGCTGTAGACGAACGAGTGGAGCAGCTGCTCCTTCGCCTTGCGGTACAGGCGCGAACGCTGGCCGCGGTAACCCTTGGCGCGCTCGAGGATGACCCGACGCTTCTTGTGGGCATTGACTGCCCGCTTCACACGTGCCACGTGCGTACTCCTTCAGTTCTTCTCCGGTCACGGCTTCGGCCGTGAGCGCCGCACCGTGGGTGCGTGCGCTTTCCCGGGAGGGGGGTGGATTGGTGGTTAGACGCCGAGCATCTTCTTGATGACCTTGCTGTCGGCCTTCGAGACGATCTTGTCGCCGGCGAGACGGCGCGTCACGGTCGAGGACTTGTGCTCGAGGTAGTGGCGGCGGTTGGCCTGCTGGCGCTTGAGCTTGCCGCTACCGGTGAGCTTGAAGCGCTTCTTGGCGCCACTGTGGGTCTTCATCTTCGGCATGGGAACCGATCTCCTTTGGATAGCCGGGGCGGGTGCACCCGGAGTTCGGCACCCGAGGGTGCCTGCTGGTTTCGATCGTGCCCGGTGGTAGGACGGGGCCGGGGCCCTAGTCCGTGCTTCCGGGCTTGGGGCGGCTGGTCGGGCTCTTGGTCGGAGCCGTTCGTCCCGCGGGCTTGGGGGGTGCCGGCGGCCTGGGCGCTCCGGGCTTCGGCATGGCCATGGGCTTGGCTGCCACGGCCGGCTTCGGCGCCGGCGCAGCATCCGGTGTCGATGCCGGGGCTGCGGCCTCCGTCTTCGCCGCCGGGGCGGAGGAACGGGAGGGTGCGGGCCGCTCGGCCGCAGACCTCGACGACGTCGACCGCGGGGCCGACGACGTCCGGGCCGGAGCCTGACGAGCCGGTGCGGCCTGTCGGGCAGGAGCGGCCTGGGCAGGTGCCGCCGCGGCCGGAGCCTCGGTGGCCGCCGGAGCGGCCTCGGGTGCCTGCTGCACGGTCGCCTCCGGAGTCTCCTGTACAGGAGCTTCCTCGACGGGAGCCTTCGGAGCCTCGGGCTCGCTCCTGATCTCGTAGCCCTCGGGCAGCAGGTCCGCGAGGGACTGCGTCAGCGGTGCACCGCTGGACCCGGAGGTATCGACCCGCTTGGGCTCACCCCCCGACTTCGCGACCTCGTTGGCAGCCTTCGCCTCGGCACGCTGGGTCTCCCGGCGGGCCTCCGCCTTGGCCTCGGCCTTGTTCTTCGTGGGACCGATCACCATGACCATGTTGCGTCCGTCGATGCGCGGCGTCGACTCGACGACACCGACCTCGGCGACGTCGTCCGCGAACTTCTGCAGCAGGCGGATACCCATCTCGGGTCGCTGCTGCTCACGTCCGCGGAACTGGATCATGGCCTTGACCTTGTCGCCGGCGCCGAGGAAGCGCATGGCGTGCCCACGCTTGGTTTCGTAGTCGTGCGTATCGATCTTGAGGCGGAAGCGGATCTCCTTCAGGACCGTGTTGGTCTGGTTCTTCCGCGCCTCGCGCGCCTTGACGGCCGCTTCGTACTTGTACTTACCAAAATCCATGAGCTTGGCCACCGGAGGCTTCGCCTGCGGTGCTACCTCGACAAGATCCAGGTCGGACTCGGCGGCAAGTCGGAGTGCGTCCTCGATACGGACGATTCCTACCTGTTCGCCGGCAGGTCCGACCAACCGCACCTCGGGAACGCGGATACGATCATTGATTCTTGGCTCGCTAATGTGTGACTCCTGTGGATTCTCGAGCTGAAAACCGCCTGCAGACGAAAGAAGGCCTCCCATTGCATGCGCAATCGGAGGCCTCGTCGACCGGTCGTCCGCCGTCGGGGAAGCCTGGGCTTCCTGCGCGATCAGCGGCAGCACCGACCAGGAACCCGGCTACCTGCAATACGACCTGAGGTCGCACCAGGCAAACGCGGGTGGGAGAGGACTCCGCTTGCAGACCGGCGCGTGAGCCTGCTCGAAGAACACAGCGGCTAACAGCGACCGGTTGGTCTATGCCAAGCTTACCAGTATGAACACGCCACACGACAACCCGCAGCACGCCCCCTCCGAGGAGCCGGCCGGCGCCTCCCGCCGCAGCTTCGCCGAGGAGCAGGACCACGGCCACGCTGCCTCGGACGAGGCCGAGCAGGGCGTCCGGCAGCAGATGCGGGACATCTCCGAGGTGGCCGCCGTGGAGGTCATCGTGACGTCGGCGGTGCACCTCATGAGCGCAGCGGCCGTGAAGTGCGGCCTCGGCCACGAGGAGAACGCCGAGCAGCTCAAGGACCTCGACGAGGCCAGGAAGCTGATCACCGCGCTGGCCGGATTCGTGACGGCGGCCGCCCCCGAGATCGGGTCCCAGCACGCAGGGCCGTTGCGCGACGGGCTCCGCTCGCTGCAGCTCGCGTTCCGTGAGGCCTCGATCATCCCGGATGCGCCCGGCCAGGGCCCCGGAGAGAAGTACACGGGTCCCGTCAACTGATCCCGTCGTCCCGCGGCCGCCAGGCTTCGAACGGCCCGTGCCCCACCGGGCACGGGCCGTTCGCGTTCGAGGGAGGCGGTGTGCGGGTGGGCGCGCCCGCCTAGCGGGAGGCGCCGGCGGTATCCACCGCGGGCGTCCGGCTGCCGAGGTCCCGCGCCAGGAACCCGGCGACGCCGATGAGCGCGGCGACGACGCCCACCGCGGTGAAACCGCCCCACGGACCGACGGCATCGATGAGGAGCCCGGCCACCGGCGCTCCGAGCGCGACGCCGGAGGTCAGCGCGGAGCCGTACCAGCCCATCGCCTCGCCCCGCCGGTCCTCGGCCACGAGGTCCGCGACCTTCTCGGAGGCGGCGGAGAGGACGGGCGCGCAGAGCAGGCCCGCCGGGATCGACAGCAGGGCCAGGGACAGCGTGGTCTCGGCGAACCCCATGGGGAGTGTCAGCAGGGCCATGCCGAGCAGGAGGAGCGATGGCGGGATCGGCCGGTGCAGGGCGCCGTAGACGAGTCCGCCGACCACCGACGCGGCACACCACGCCACGAAGACGAGGCCGAGCTGGCTCTCGTTCCCCGTCTGCTCGAGCGCGGCGACGATGCCCACCTCGGTACCCGAGAGGAGCAGCCCGGCACCGGCGGCCGTGATCATGACCATGACCAGCGGCACGGTGATCCAGGGCAGCACCCTCCGCACTCCGCGGCGCAGCACCGACGCAGCGCGCCGCTCCTGCGTGCCGGAGTTCCGGGCGCCGATGAGGTCCGCCGCGGCCTCGTTCATCCCGGCGGGCGCGGAGGCCGCGACCGTGACGGCGTCGGGCAGCTGGTCCGACCGCGTGGGCGGGTTGAACCACATGAGGAACAGGCCCGCCGAGGCGGTGGCGATCCCGACCAGCGTCAGGCCGAGCACCGTGGACACCTGGGTGGCCAGGACGACGCCCACCGCAGGGCCGGCCATGAAGATGACCTCGGTGGAGATGGCGTCGAGCGTGAAGGCCGTGCGCCGCCGGTCGCCGTCCACGAGGACCCCGAGCGCCTGGCGGATCACGGAGAAGGCGGGCAGGGTGAAGAGTCCGCCGACGAGCGCCGCCACGAGCAGCCACTGGTAGGACAGGTGCGGTGCCACGGACCAGATGACGGCTTCCGCGACGACGGACGGGATGAGCGCGCGCCGCAGTCCCGCGCTGTCGATTTGCCGGCCGCGCCACGGCGCGCCGACCGCGATGCCGATCGTGACGACGGCGGCGACGGCGCCCGCTTCCGCGTAGCCGCGGTCGAGGGTCTGGACGACGTGGAGCGTGAGCAGCACCCCGGCGGCGGAGTGCGGGAAGCGGGCGATCATCCCGACGAGGAGCAGCCTCCGGACGGAGCGGATGCGCAGCAGGTCCCGGTATACGGCGAAGTTCACTGTTCGTCTTTCTGGCCGACGACCCGTCAGCGGGTGAGTTTGATGTCGAGCGAGTCGACGCGTTCCACGAAGCCGGTGAGGCCGAGGAGCTTCCCGCGGAAGGAGGCGACGGCGTCGCGCACCCCGTCGGGAGACAGGCCCGGGCGGAGCCGGAGATCCATGCGCAGTTCGGGGCCCGGTCCCCCACCGGAGGCAATGCTACCGCCGGCCGTGCGTGTCAGCACTCCGCCCGCCGGCCGCAGGCCCACCCCGAGGACGTCCTCCTCCAGGCCGGCCGCTTCCTCGACGAGCGACGCCAGTGCCGGGTCCTCGTACGACGGCGTCCACGGGACCTGCTGGGCCAGGGCCCAGACGGCAGGGCGCCGCAGCACGAACGTGAGATCGGCCCCCGGGTCGAGCACCATCAGCTGCGCATCCTCGGCAGCGGCCGCGAGGGCTGCCCGTGACGCGTAGGCCGCGACGGGTCGCGCGTCACGGTGCCAGCGGCCCAGCGCCTCGGTCGAGGAGAAGACCGGGAGGGCCTTGCGGCCGTCGGGCGCCGTCAGCGTGACGAGCGCCATCTCGGCCTCCTTGTCGGAGTGCAGCCCGGTGGCGGCCTCCGCCTGGTCGCTGAGCCGTGCGACGATCGGGATGAACACCCGGGCCGTGGTGAGGGCCCCGAACACGGCCCGCTCGGCATCGCCGGGCCGGCCCGCGGGTCCCACGAGCCCGGCAAGTGCTGCGAGGAGTCCCGGGTCCGCCGCACCGTCGTCGTCGTCGAAGGCGTGCAGCGGGTTCTCCGGACCGGACAGGTCGCGGCCCGCCCACGGCTGCCCGGCGGAATCCGCCGTGTTACCGGCGAGAGCGGCGGCGATGTGCGCGGGGAGCTGCCGGCCGCTCACGTGTCCGAGGCGGGCAGCCCTGCCACGTCCAGGGCCTGCGGCAGGGTGAAGGCCCCGGCGTAGAGTGCCTTGCCGACGATCGCGCCTTCGAGCCCGAGGGGCACGAGTTCGCGGAGGGCCGCGATGTCGTCGAGGCTGGAGATACCGCCCGAGGCGACGACGGGGCGCGTGGTCTTCGCCAGGACGTCCTTCAGGAGGGCGAGGTTCGGGCCCTTGAGGGTGCCGTCCTTCGTCACGTCGGTCACGACGTAGCGGGCGCAGCCGGCGTCCTCCAGGCGCTGGAGGACCTCCCACAGGTCCCCGCCCTCCTCGGTCCAGCCGCGCGCCGCGAGCGTGGTCCCGCGGACATCGAGCCCGACGGCGACGGCATCCCCGTACCGGGCGATCGCCCGCTCGGTCCACTCGGGGTCCTCGAGCGCCGCGGTGCCGAGGTTGACGCGTGTCGCTCCCAGCTCCAGCGCCGCCTCGAGCGACGCGTCGTCGCGGATGCCCCCGGAGAGTTCCACCTTGATGTCGAGGTTCCTGACGACGCGCTCGAGGAGGTCCTTGTTGGACCCCCGACCGAAGGCGGCGTCGAGGTCCACGAGGTGCACCCACTCGGCGCCGGCGTCCTGCCAGGCGCGGGCCGCGTCCACCGGATCCCCGTAGCTGGTCTCGCTGCCCGCCTCGCCCTGCACCAGGCGCACGGCCTGGCCGTCGGCGACGTCGACGGCGGGGAGGAGCTCGAGGGTGGGCGATTCGGTGAAGGGGCTCATGGTCTGCTTTCGTACGGGCGGCGGCGCCGCGGTGGAGGGGCGGGATGTGGCGGTGCGGGGCGGGGTGTGGCGGTGCGGGGCGGGGTGTGGCGGTGCGGGGCGGGGTCAGTCGCCGGGCAGCGTGAACAGGTAGGCGGCCAGGAGCGCCAGGCCGGCGAGGGCGAGGAAGGCGATCCACACCCAGCGCGGGAACTCCTGGCCGCGCAGGGAGAAGGCGCCGCCGATGAGGAGACCGGCGACCCCCATGAGCACGAGGCTCAGCATCGGTTCACCACCGGATCAGCGCAGCCCGTCGATCCAGTTGCGCAGGAGCCGGGCCCCCGCGTCACCGGACTTCTCGGGGTGGAACTGGGTGGCGCTGAGCGGACCGTTCTCGACGGCGGCGATGAACCGGCCACCGTGGTCGGACCAGGTGACCTGCGGCGGTTTCATGGCGGGCTGGGTGACGTCGAAGGACCAGTCCTGCACGCCGTAGGAGTGCACGAAGTAGAACCGTTCGTCGCGGAGTCCGTCGAACAGGACGGTGTCCTCCGGCGGTTCCACGGTGTTCCAGCCCATGTGGGGCACGACGTCGGCCTTGAGGCGTTCGACGGTGCCGGGCCACTCGCCCATGCCGGGCGTGCGCACGCCGTGCTCCACGCCCTCGTCGAACAGGACCTGCAGGCCCACGCAGATCCCCAGCACGGGCCGACCGCCCGCGACCCGGCGCCCGATCATGCGCAGGGCGTCGACGTCCTTGAGGCCCTTCATGACGGCGGCGAACGCGCCGACCCCGGGGACGAGCAGACCGTCGGCGTTCAGGACGTCGTCGGGCTTGGCACTGAGGACGACGTCGGCGCCCACGTGTTCGAGGGCGCGCACCACGGACCGGACGTTGCCCGACCCGTAGTCGAGGACGGTGACGGTGCGCGCGCTCATAGCGCTCCCTTCGTGGAGGGGATTCCCTCGACCCGCGGGTCCGGTTCGACCGCCGCACGGAGCGCCCGGGCGAGGGCCTTGAACTGGGCCTCGACGATGTGGTGCGGGTCGCGGCCGCCGAGGACGGTGACGTGCAGGCAGATCTGGGCGTGCAGGGCGAGCGCCTCGAACACGTGGCGCGTCAGCGACCCCGTGAAGTGCCCGCCGATGAGGTGGTACTCCTGGCCGGCCGGCTCCCCGCCGTGCACGAGGAACGGACGCCCGGAGATGTCGACGACGGCGTTGGCGAGTGCCTCGTCGAGGGGGACGGTGGCCTCGCCGAAGCGTCGGATTCCGGCCTTCGTGCCGAGGGCGATCCGCAGGGCCTCGCCGATCGCGATGGCCGTGTCCTCCACCGTGTGGTGGACGTCGATGTGGGTGTCCCCGGAGGACCTGATGGTCATGTCGATGAGCGAGTGCTTCGACAGCGCGGTGAGCATGTGGTCGTAGAACGGCACCGTGGTGTCGATCGACGACGCCCCGGTGCCGTCGAGGTCGATCTCGACGAGGACATTGGACTCGCTCGTGACGCGCTCGATACGGGCCGTACGGCCGCGGGCGGCATCAACTGTCATGGCATCTTCCTTCTGTGCGCGTCGTTCAGGCGCGGATCGACGTGGGAACAGGACGGGCGGCGCGAGCCGCCGGGCGGTCCTGCCCTTCAATTCTAGGTGTACCCGCCCTGCACGCCGATCACGGGGCCGCGGTCCGGCGGCGCGGGCCGAACCGCTGCTCCGCGGTGAGTGCCGATGCTCCCACGTAGCGGGCGAGCCACTCGTGCAGCGCGGCGGGTTCGCGCAGCAGCTCGTCGATGCCCGACGACGCGGAGGCGACGTCCGTCCACGCGGGCCGGCGCACGCGGTGGTCGACCTCGATGCCCTTCCACCGCAGCAGATCCGCCCGGGGATGGTCCGCCGGGTAGCCGCGGGGCACACGCTTCAGCGGTTGCGCCCGTCCGGGACGGACCATCATCCCCCGCGCGGTGATCGTCCCGATCGCGGCCACCAGGGCCGGGCCCGCGACGTCGTCCGCCACCGCGGCACGGAAAGCGGCGAGCTGGTCCGGTGCGGGAAGCGGCAGGCCGGTTGCCACGAGGAGGCCGATGCTGCTCACGCGGAGGAAAGCGCCCACACCGTCGGGCCGCTCGGCGACCGCTCCGATGAAGGTCTTGTACGGCGGACTGTCCGGCCGGAACCTGACGTCGTTGTGCGGGCGGTAGATCCGCCAGTCCGAGAAGACCGTCAGGGCCGCGCACACCGCGGCGAAGACCGGCCGGATGCCGACGTCGTACAGCCTGCGCTGGCGGGCCCAGAACTCGCGGGTGTTGTCCGCCTCCAGCCGCGCGAAGAACGATTGAGCCTCATCGAAGATCGGCCGATCCATGCGACACATGATCGGCGATGCGCCCGGGCGGCGCAAGGCCCGCATCGAGTGGCCCCGACACCCCCGGACCGACCCGGGATCGACGGTCAGAGCAGCGTCGCCAGGGCCGTCAGGAACGCCGTCGTCTCCTCCTCCGTACCCGCGGTGACCCGCAGGGATCCCGGGATGCCGACGTCACGGATGAGGACGCCCGCGTCCAGGAGACCCTGCCAGACACGGTGCGGATCCTCGAGGCCCGAGAAGAACACGAAGTTCGCATCCGACGGCGCAGGCGAGAGTCCGAGGGCCTCGAGCTCCCGGACGATGCGGTCGCGCTGCACCTTGATCGCCTCGACGTTCGCCAGGAGCGTGTCCGCGTGGGTGAGGGCCGCGTTCGCGGTCGCCTGGGTGATGGCGGAGAGGTGGTAGGGCAGTCGGACGAGCCGCAGGGCGTCGGCGACCTCCGGCGCCGCCGCGAGGTAGCCGATGCGCGCCCCGGCGAGGGCGAAGGCCTTGCTCATGGTCCGCGACACGAGCAACCGCGGACGTCCGGGAAGCAGGGTGAGGGCGCTCGCGGTGCCCTCCTGTGCGAACTCGCCGTAGGCCTCGTCCACGATGATGATGGCACGCGCGTCCTCGCCGGCCTCGTAGGCCGCCTCCACGACGTCGAGGCCGAGCGCCGTGCCGGTCGGATTGTTCGGCGAGCACAGGAACACGATGTTCGCGCCCGATGCGCGAACGGCGTGGGCGGTGTCCTCCGGCGTCATGGAGTAGGCGGCGCCGCGGGCGGCGGTGACGTAGCGCGTACCGGTCCCGCTCGCGAGCAGGGGGTACATCGAGTAGGTGGGCGGGAAACCGATGGCGGTGCGCCCGGGTCCGCCGAAGGCCTGAAGGACCTGCTGGAGCACCTCGTTGGACCCGTTGGCAGCCCACAACTGATCGGGGGTGAGGCCGTGCCCCAGATAGTCGGCGAGGTTCTTCCGCAGGTCGGAGAATTCGCGGTCGGGGTACCGGTTGAGGCCTGTGGTGGCCTTCGCGACCGCCTCCACGATGGCCGCGTGCACATCTGCCGGCACGCCGTACGTGTTCTCGTTGACGTTGAGCAGGATCGGGACATCCAACTGCGGCGCGCCGTACGGGTGCAGCCCGACGAGGTCGTCGCGCAGGGGGAGGTTGGCTAGGGCTTCAACGGAGGAGGGCACTGCTTCAGTTTAAGGGACGCGGCAGTTCCTGCAGGAACGGCCCATGGTCCGGCGCGCTGGCGGGAAGCGGGAAGCGGGAGCCGCTCACCCCGCGGCCGGTACCGCGATGCTCTGCCCTGCCTGCACCACGGAGCTGGGCAGGTCGTTGAGTTCGACGATCTCGGCGACGACGTCCCGGGGATCACGCTCCGGCGCGTGGCGCACGGCGAGATCCCACAGCGTCTCCCCGGTGACGACACTCACCTCGACCGTGACCGTGGCCGTGGGTGCCGACTCCCCCGCCTGGGCGTGGGAGGTCAGGAACGCCGCGAGGAGGATCAGGGCCGCGACGCCCAGGGCGATGGGCAGGCCGACCAGGAGCAGGCGCCCTCGCCGCGTGAGCGTCAGGGGGCGGTCCGCACTGCGCTGCGTGGAGGGACGGGACGGCGCCATGAAGCTCGAGGTCGGGGAGGCGGTGGGGGACGCGGGCGATTCAGGCGTGGGGACGAGCCTGAGGTGGCTGTCGGGGCGAGCGGGCGTCCACAGCGAGCTGCCATGCAGTACGGGTGTAACCATTGCCGTTCCTCTTTCCTTCGAATGCCCTGACCGGGCGAAGCACCGGGTTCGAACACACGTTCTAATAAGCATCTGCCTATTTCTAGCATCTACGATCGACCCGTGTCGAGACTCGGTCGAACATATGTTTGAAAAGTGCCCTCGACTGTCCTAGCGTGAAGAGATCAGGACATCGTCGACGGATGCTGCTCTCCGAGGGCCGTTCCGTGGTCGATGCATCTCACACAACCAGCCGCCTCTGACAAAACGGTTTCCGGACCACGGAAGCCGACCGGCGGCGACGACGGGATCAGCGATCCCAGGCGAAAGGCGCAACAGTGGCGGAATCACCAGCGGCAGCCCGGCAGGAATCGAACACTGCCGACGTTCCGGCAGACGCCGTGCCCATCTCCGCGGGCCGGGGCAGGCCGCGCGGCCGCTCCGTGTCCAAGGGGCTGACCGCCCGGCAGCTGACGATCCTCGAGACGATCCAGCGGTCGATCGCCGACAAGGGGTACCCGCCGTCCATGCGGGAGATCGGCGACACCGTGGGCCTCGCGAGCCTGTCCAGCGTGACCCACCAGCTGTCGCAGCTCGAGCGGCTGGGCTACGTGCGCAGGGACCCAAAGCGCCCGCGCGCCATGGAGGTCCTGCTCCCCCTGACCCTGGCCCCGGACACGTCCGGCGCCCAGGCCGGTCCGTCCCCGGACGGGAAACCCGCCACCGAGCACCGGATCGCCGTCGACACCGCCCTCGTGCCGCTCGTGGGGCGCATCGCCGCCGGCGGACCGATCCTCGCGGACCAGGTGGTGGAGGACGTCATGCCCCTGCCCCGCCAGCTCGTCGGCCACGGTGATCTCTTCATGCTCAGGGTCTCGGGCGACTCCATGGTGGACGCCGCCATCTGCGACGGCGACTGGGTCGTGGTGCGCCGGCAGCAGAGCGCGCAGAACGGCGACATCGTCGCGGCGCTGCTCGACGAGGAGGCCACCGTGAAGACTTTCCGGCAGCGGGACGGCCATACGTGGCTCCTGCCGCAGAACACCCGCTACGAGCCCATCCTGGGTGACCATGCCAGCATCATGGGCAAGGTCGTCTCGGTGATGCGCGCGCTGTAGCGTTCGCGGCGACCGTCGTGTCGCAGCTGTCGTGTCGAAGCTGTCGTGTCGCGGCCGGAGGGACGCCTCAGCGCCCTGAGAGCCGCTCCAGGATCCCGGTGACGGTCGCGCGGTCCGTCGTAGCCCAGAAGGGCGGGAGGGCTGCCCGGAGGAAGCCGCCGTACCGGGCGTTGGCGAGTCGGCTGTCGAGGACGGCGACCACGCCCCTGTCCTCCGCCGCCCTGATCAGGCGTCCCGCGCCCTGCGCGAGCCGGACGGCCGCGTGCGTGGCGGACACGCTCATGAAGCCGTTGCCCCCGTTCCGGGCCACCGCCCGCGTGCGGGCGGTCATCAGGGGATCGTCCGGCCGCGGGAACGGAATGCGGTCGATCACGACCAGCCGGCACGAGGACCCCGGCACGTCGACGCCCTGCCAGAGGGACATGGTGCCGAACAGGCAGGTGTCCGGCTCGTCCGCGAACTGCGTGACCAGCGCGTTGAGCGAGGACTCCCCCTGGCACAGGATCTCGAAGTCGACCTTCGGACGCAGTGCCTCCGCCGCCTCCTCGGCGGCCCGCTTGGACGAGAACAGTCCCAGCGCACCCCCTCGGGACGCGGTGAGGAGTCCCAGGAGCTCTTCCAGTTGCGCACCGGAGGTTCCGCGCTCGGGCTTCGGCAGGTCCTTCGCCACGTAGAGCACGCCCTGGCGTGAATAGTCGAAGGGGCTCCCGACGTCGACGCCGGTCCAGGCGGGCGCACCGGGACCGCTGAGTCCCAGCGACCCCGCGACGGGACCGAACTCGGAACCGATCGCGAGGGTCGCGGAGGTCAGGATCACGGTGTGGTCCTCGAACAGTCCCTCCCGCAGCCGTCCGGCGACGGACAGCGGCGCGACGTTCAGCGTCGCGGGCGCGGTCTCGTCGGGTTGCGTGTAGCCGGAGCCCGGCGTGAAGCTGCTGGGACGCGACGCCCACACGACCTCGTTGAGGTCCGACGCCGCGAGGATCCGCTCGGCGAGCTCGAAGACCAGCGTGGTGCGTGAGCGGGCGACCTGCCGGCCGCCGTCGACGTCGGCTTCGGACTTGCCGTCCGTCTTCGTGTCCGACAGCGCCGCGCGGGACGCGTCCCGGACCTGGGCCAGGGCCTGCTCGAGATCCTCCGGGAGGCCTCCCGGCAGCAGGCCCGAGGGGACGAGTTCGGCGGCCGCCTCGAAGGCGTCGGCGGCCGTGTCGAGGGCGGCCGTACTGATGGAGGCGTGGCGGCGGAGCGCCGTGGCCGCCGCGCTCACCATCGGGGCGGAGAGCTGGCCGGAGACGGCTCCGGTCACCCGGTCGTGCAGTTCGTGCGCCTCGTCGATGACGACGACGTCGTACTCCGGCAGGACGGCGAGCCCCTCGAACGCGCTGATCGCGAGCATCGCGTGGTTGGTGATGACGATATCGGCGTCCGCTGCTGCGGCGCGCGCCTTCTCGCTGAAGCACTCCTGGGCCATCGGACAGCGGGCGGCACCGATGCACTCCATGCTGGAGACGGACACCTGGCGCCACGCGCGATCGCTCACGCCGGGCACGAGGTCGTCGCGGTCGCCCGTCGCGGTCTCCTCTGCCCATTCACGCAGTCGCACGACGTCCCTGCCGAGTGCCGAGGACGGACCGTCGGCCGCGGGGGACGGGTGTGGCGTGGCGTCCTCGCCGAGGCTGAAGAGGGTGCCCGGCGCGTCCTCCTCCGGGAATCCGCCCCCGGTCTTGTGGAGGCAGACGTAGTTCGACCGGCCCTTGAGCAGGGCGACGTCGACGGGGCGCGTGAGCGCGGGCCGCACGGCGTCCAGGAGGCGCGGGAGGTCCCTTCCCACGATCTGGGCCTGGAGGGCGAGCGTGGCCGTGGAGACGATCGAGGGCCGGTCGCTGTCCATGGCGTGGGCGATCAGCGGGACCAGGTACGCGAGCGACTTCCCGGTCCCGGTGCCGGCCTGGACGAGCAGGTGCTCGCCCGAGTGGATGGACTCACTGACCTGCCGGACCATCTCGTGCTGGCCGGAGCGCATCTCCCCGCCCATGGCCGCCACCGCGGTGTCGAGCAGTTCGAGGGCCTGCCGTGCTTCGTCCGAGCGGGGAGCCGGGTCCGGCGCCACGGCGCCGGACCGCGTGCTCTCACTCATGCCGGACGTACGCCTCCAGCTCGGCGGCCAGGCCCTCCCGGACCATCACTTCGAGGCGGGTCCCCTCGCCGACGTGCTCGAGGCCGAGGATCTCGACGTCCTCCTCGTGGAGGCGGCTGAGGATCTCCCCGCGCTCGTAGGGCACCATCAGGTCCAGCTTCACGCCCGGGCGGGGAATGCTCGTGCTGATCAGCTGGCGCAGCTCGGTGAGCCCTGCGCCCGTCCGTGCGGAGACGACGACGGAGCGTGGTTCGCGCTGCCGCAGCCGTTCGATGACGAACGGATCGGCGGCGTCGGCCTTGTTCAGCACGATGATCTCGGGCACCTTGCGGGCGTCGACCTCCGTCAGCACGGCACGGACCGCGGCGATCTGGCCCTCGGGGTCGGGGTGGGACGCGTCGACGACGTGCAGGATGAGATCGGAGTCGGCGACCTCCTCCAGGGTGGAGCGGAACGCCTCGATGAGCTGGGTGGGCAGCGACCGCACGAAGCCGACCGTGTCCGCGAGGGTGTAGCCGATGCCGTCGGGTGTCTCCGCCTTGCGGACCGTCGGATCCAACGTGGCGAACAGCGCGTTCTCGACGAGGACGCCGGCGTCGGTGAGCCGGTTCAGCAGGGACGACTTGCCGGCGTTCGTGTAGCCGGCGATGGCGACGGACGGTACCTGGTTCCGGCGGCGGTTGGAGCGTTTCGTCTCCCGCGCGGGTTTCATCCCCGCGATCTCGCGGCGGAGCTTCGCCATCCGTGTACGGATCTTGCGCCGATCGAGTTCGATCTTCGTCTCGCCCGGGCCACGCGAGCCCATGCCGGCGCCTGCGCTGCCGACCTGGCCACCGGCCTGGCGGGACATGGATTCGCCCCAGCCGCGGAGGCGCGGGAGCAGGTACTCGAGCTGGGCGAGTTCGACCTGCGCCTTGCCCTCGCGGCTCTTGGCGTGCTGGGCGAAGATGTCGAGGATCAGCGCGGTCCGGTCGATCACCTTGACCTTCACGATGTCCTCCAGTCCGCGGCGCTGCGACGGCGACAGCTCACTGTCGACGATCACGGTGTCCGCTCCGGTCGCCTGGACGATCCCCTTGAGCTCCTGGGCCTTGCCCGAGCCGAGGAACGTCCCGGGGTCCGGCTTGAGGCGTCGCTGCACGATGCCGTCGAGGACCTCCGAACCGGCCGTCTCCGCCAGTGCCGCGAGCTCCTGGAGCGAGTTCTCGGCGTCCTGCGCCGTTCCCTCGCTCCAGAGGCCGGCGAGGACGACGCGTTCCAGCCGGAGCTGCCGGTACTCGACCTCGGTGACGTCCTCGAGTTCGGTGGACAGTCCTGCGACACGTCGGAGCGCCCGGCGCTCGGCCAGGTCCTGCTGGTCTCCGTCGGCGTCCGACGGCTCTTCGTCCTGGGACAGGGCCTGTGCCCGTGATCGCCAGGTCTTCTCGATCGGCGCGGAAGTGTCCGGCGCTGGTGTCCCCTTCTTCGCCTTGGCCACGGCAGCTTCGTCGCTGGCGAGGATCCGGTCGATGACGGCTTGGATCTCCTCCGGGCCCATGTCGGCGCCGGTGGAATGTCCGTGGTTCTCGGTCATAGTCTCCCTAGGTGGATGTCCCTCAATCCTACGGCTGACGGCCCGGCCTGCTCCAGCGTATTCTCCCAGCGCGAAACCTGCCCGCGCCGGGTGCCTCCGGTGTGCCACTAGGCTTCTGTCCATGGAGTCTCAGCACTATTTCAGCGCCCAGCCAGCGGGACCGGACACGCGCCGACCGCTCTCCGTCGTCCTGGCCGGCGCACGCAGGGACCTCGTGACGTCGTCGGGCCTGTTCAGCCCCGACGGCGTGGACAAGGGCACAGCGATCCTGCTCGACGCCGTCCCGGACCCGCAGGGACGGCGGATGCTGGATCTCGGCTGCGGGTGGGGGCCGCTCGCCCTCACCATGGCCCTGAAGGCGCCCGACGCCGAGGTCCACGCGGTCGACGTCAACGAGCGGTGCGTCGCACTGACCGCGGAGAACGCCGCGCGCCTCGGACTGGGCAACGTGGCGGCGAGCACCCCCGACGCCGTGGACGACGCACTCGAGTTCGACACCATCTGGTCCAATCCGCCCATCCGCATCGGCAAGCAGGAACTGCATGCGCTGCTCCTGCGCTGGCTCCCGCGCCTCGCCCCGGGCGGCCGGGCCTGGCTCGTGGTGCAGAAGAACCTGGGCGCGGACTCCCTGCAGCGCTGGCTGTCCGAGGAGCTGCCCGAAGGGTTCACGGTGCGGCGCGCCGAGACGTCCAAGTCCTTCCGCATCCTCGAGGTGCACCGGGCGGACTGACCGCCCCGGCGGGCTCATCCTGTTCGACCGGCTCAGCCGGCGGGGAGGAGTACGCCCTCCGCCACCAGGGCGGCCGGGCCGCTGAGCAGCACGTGTTCACGGCCGTCGGGGCCGTCGAAGAAGGTGACCCCGACGACGCCGCCCGGGACGGTCACCTGCCACCGCGCGGGGGCTCCCGCGCCCGCCCAGAAGCGTGTGGCCGCGGCGGCGGCACAGGCGCCGGTGCCGCACGACTGCGTCTCGCCGACGCCCCGCTCATGGACGCGCATACTGAGCCGGCCGACGCCGTCGTCCCCCACGAGCGGATCGGAGGGCACCACGAGTTCCACGTTGGTCCCCTCCGGCGGCACCGGCTGGACACCCGGAGCCCGGTGCAGTTCGGTCCTCTGCAGTTCGGCGGCCTCGGCCAGCGCGACGACGGTGTGCGGATTGCCCATGCTGATCGACAGCGCCGGGCGGTCGACATCGAGTCCGCCGATCTCCACGAGCGAGTCCATGCCCCGGGCCACGGCCGCCTCGGGGTGGATGAACTCCCAGGGCCCCATGTCCACCGCGTACCCGTCGTGCGAGCGGGTCACGCGCTTGACGCCCGCACGGGTGGCGATGGCGAGCTCGCCGCCCTCGGGCAGGTCGGCCACCGAGGAGGCGAGGAGGAAGTGCGCGAAGACGCGGACGCCGTTGCCGCACATCTCGGACACCGAGCCGTCGGCGTTGCGGTAGTCCATGAACCAGTCCGCGGCGGGCTCCGTCTGCAGGAGCGCCCGCCCTTCGGGAAGGGCGGACGACCGCACGGCGCGGATGTATCCGTCGGCGCCGATCCCCCGGTGGCGGTCGCAGAGCGAGGCGACGAAGGCGGCGTCGTCCGGGGCTGCCGCGTCCGGGTCGAGCGTCAGGACGAAGTCGTTGCCGGTGCCGTGGCCCTTGGTGAAGGAGAGGCCGGCGGACGGCCGGGAATCGGTGGCATGGGCGCGGTAGTCGGTCACCGTCCTAGGATATGTCCCCACGCTGCCGCACGATCCCGACGGCCCGGTCGACGAGACCGGGTGCCTGCCAGTCCGTCCAGGCCACGCGCGGATCGCCCCGGAACCAGGTCAGCTGGCGCCGGGCGAACCGGCGGGTCGCCGCGATCGTGTCCTCGACGGCGTCCTGCTCCGTCATGGAGCCGTCAAGCACCCGGAGGAACTGCCCGTACCCGAGGGCGCGGGACGCCGTCCGCCCGTCCCGGAGCCCGCGGGCGGCGAGGCGTCCGACCTCGTCGGCCAGCCCGCCGGCCACCATCGCGTGCACCCGCTCGGCGAGCCGTGCGCGCAGGACGGCCCGGTCGACGGCGAGGCCGATCTGCACGGCGGGCTGGTGGTACTCGCGCCGCGGCATGAAGGCGCTGAAGGGCCGTCCGCTGATCTCGTACACCTCGAGGGCGCGGACGAGGCGGCGGTCGTCGTCGATCCGTTCCGCGGAGGCGGGGTCGACCTCCCGGAGCCGTCGGCGGAACGCCGCGCTCCCGGTGGTGGCGAGTTCCGCCTCGAGCCGGCTGCGGACGCCGGCGTCGGTCGGCGGGAACTCGAGCCGGTCGAGGGCCGCACGGATGTACAGGCCGGACCCGCCGACGAGGATGGGCACCCGCCCGCGGGCGCGGATGTCCTCGACGATGCGGCGGGCGTCCTCCTGGTAGGCGGCGACGCTCGCCTCCTGCGTGACGTCGAGGACATCGAGCAGATGATGCCCGATGCCCTGCCGCTCCGTCGGGGCCAGCTTGGCCGTCCCGATGTCCATGCCGCGGTAGAACTGGAGGGCGTCGGCGTTGACGATCTCGCCGTCGAGGCGCTGGGCCAGGGCGATACCGAGCTCGGACTTGCCGGACCCCGTGGGACCGACGACCGCGACCACGGGAAGGGTCAAGAACGCGCTCCGCGGACCGGCAGGGACGGCATGCCCAGCGACACGGGGCGGGGAGCACCGTCAGGACCGGCCGTGCCGTCGGACGACGCCGGGACGCCGCAGGAGTCGGCCTGGCTCCTGTCCCACGCGTCGCCGGCGCGGGAGCGGCGGACGGCGTACTGCTCGGGCGCGGGATCCGACAGCAGGTGGAAGGAGGCCGCCTCGGTGACGGGAAGGGTCACGACGTCGCCCGGTCGGGGCACGGCCGCACCCTCGGGGACGGAGAAGTGGACGAGCCGCTGGTCCCGCGCACGCCCGGTGAGCCGATGCGTCTCGCCGCCCTTGCGGCCCTGCTGGTCGGTCACGAGCACCTCGACGACCGTCCCGACCTGCTTCGCGTTCTCCTCACGGGCGATGCGGTCCTGGAGCGCCGTCAGCCGCTCGAACCGCTCCTGCACCACGGCCTTGGGCAGCTGGTCGGGCAGGTCCGCCGCCGGGGTGCCGGGGCGTTTCGAGTACTGGAAGGTGAAGGCCGTGGCGAAGCGGGACTGCTCGACGACGTCGAGGGTGGCCTGGAAGTCCTCCTCCGTCTCGCCGGGGAAGCCCACGATGATGTCGGTGGAGATGGCGGCGTGGGGCATCCGGTCGCGGACCCTCTCGAGGATGCCGAGGAAGCGGCTGGACCGGTAGGACCGCCGCATCGCCTTCAGGACACGGTCCGAGCCCGACTGCAGGGGCATGTGCAGCTGCGGCATCACGTTGGGCGTCTCGGCCATCGCGTCGATCACGTCGTCGGTGAACGCTGCGGGGTGCGGGCTCGTGAACCGGACCCGTTCGAGGCCCTCGATCGACCCGCAGGCGCGCAGCAGCTTCGCGAAGGCACCGCGGTCGCCGAACTCGACGCCGTAGGAGTTCACGTTCTGGCCGAGGAGCGTGACCTCGACGGCGCCGTCGGCGACGAGGGCTTCGATCTCGGCGAGGATCTCCCCGGGCCGGCGGTCGCGCTCCTTGCCTCGCAGGGACGGCACGATGCAGAAGGTGCAGGTGTTGTTGCAGCCGACGGAGATCGAGACCCAGCCGGCGTAGACCGACTCGCGCCGTGTCGGCAGGGTGGAGGGGAACACGTCGAGGGATTCCAGGATCTCCAGCTGCGCGTCCTGGTTGTGGCGTGCACGCTCGAGCAGGGCGGGCAGCGCGCCGATGTTGTGCGTCCCGAAGACCGCGTCCACCCAGGGTGCCTTCTTGAGGATGGTCTCCCTGTCCTTCTGGGCGAGGCACCCACCCACGGCGATCTGCAGATCCGGCCGGGCCTCCTTGACCGCCTTGAGGATCCCGAGGTTGCCGTACAGCTTGTTGTCCGCGTTCTCGCGGACGGCGCAGGTGTTGAAGACGACGACGTCCGCCTGGCCGCCCTCGACGCGCGCGAGTCCGGCACCCTCGAGCAGCCCGGAGATCCGCTCGGAATCGTGCACGTTCATCTGGCAGCCGAACGTCCGCACCTCGTAGGTGCGCTGTCCGGCTGCACCGGCCGGGGTACCGCGGGGCGTCTCGTCGAGGGATACAGGAAGTGTCATGCTCACGCCCTCAAGCGTACGACCGGCACGCTGGGCGCCCACAATCGCCGGGTCGACCGGCGCGGTCACTCCCCCTCGGCGAGAACGTCCTTCACGATCGAGAACGCGGTCCCGGGGCTGTACCCCTTGCGGGCGAGCACCCCGACGAGGCGCCGCATCTCCTTGTCCCGCACGGCACGATCGGACAGATCGGCACTGCGGCGGAGCTTCCGGCGCACCACCTCCCGAGCCTGTTCGTCCTCCTCCTCGTCGGAGAGCTGCAGCAGGGCGTCCTCCGCCAGCGACGCGTCGATGCCCTTGTCCGCGAGCTCGCGCCGCAGCGAGGACCGGGAGAGCGACCTGGCGGCGGTGCGGGTGCGCACCCACATCCGGGCGAATTCGGCGTCATCGATCAGCTGCACTTCCTCGAACCGATCGAGGAGTGCCGCGGCGATCGGCTGCGGTACCTCACGCTCGGCGAGCTTGAGATCGAGCTGGTGGCGGCTCCGGGCACCCATGGCCAGTTGGCGGAGCAGCACGGAGCGGGCCAGCGACGTCCACTCCTCGTCGCTCCGGACGGGGGTGTCCTCCCCCGCCGTCCCGTCACCCTCGGGGACGTCGTCGCTCGGACCTGCGGCGGCATCACGCCGCCCGCGCCGCGCACCTCGGGGTGAGGATCGGCCTCCTCCGTCGCGTGCCCGCCGCCGACCGGTGCCGTCCCCCGTCGTGGGAGCATCGGGTGCCTCGGCGGCGTCGGCCGAGGCACCGACGACCGGTGCGAACGGATCGTCGAAGGATGCCCGGCCCGGCGAGCCGCTTCGACGCCGGGCCTGTGGCGCTCCGCGCCCCTTCGCCGACGTCGTCCTGCCGAAGGAGGAGGACGCCGACCGCGACGACTTCTGGCGCGTGGATCGGGACCGGGCAGGCGGCTCGGATCCGTCCGGGTCGGCTGAACTGTCCGAACCGAACAGACCGTAGGAGATCCCCCATCCGGCCGCTTCCGGCCCGATCTCCGATGCCACGGCGCCTACTCGCTGCTGACGGCCTTGAGCTTCGGTACGTCCGGCTCCTCCGGCTGCACCCCGATGCCCAGCTTGACCCTGATCTTCTGCTCGAGCTCGTCGGCCAGGCCCGGATTGTCCTTCAGGAACTTCCGGGCGTTCTCCTTGCCCTGCCCCAGCTGGTCGCCGTCATAGGTGAACCAGGCTCCGGACTTCTTGACCAGTCCGTTCTCGACACCGACATCGATGAGTCCGCCCTCACGGGAGATTCCGTAGCCGTACAGGATGTCGAACTCGGCCTGCTTGAAGGGCGGGGCCATCTTGTTCTTGACGATCTTGGCGCGCGTCCTGTTGCCGACCGGGTTGACGCCTTCCTTCAGGGTCTCGATGCGTCGGACGTCGATGCGGACGGACGCATAGAACTTCAGCGCCTTGCCGCCCGTGGTGGTCTCGGGGCTGCCGAAGAACACACCGATCTTCTCGCGGAGCTGGTTGATGAAGATGGCCGTGGTCTTGGTCTGGGCGAGCCGGCCGGTGATCTTCCTGAGGGCCTGGCTCATGAGCCGGGCCTGCAGGCCGACGTGGCTGTCACCCATCTCTCCCTCGATCTCGGCGCGGGGCACGAGGGCGGCGACGGAGTCGATGACGACGATGTCGATCGATCCGGAACCGATGAGCATGTCCATGATCTCCAGCGCCTGCTCACCGGTGTCCGGCTGCGAGACGAGGAGTGCGTCGGTATCGACGCCCAGCCTCTTCGCGTACTCGGGATCCAGGGCGTGCTCGGCATCGATGAAGGCGGCGATCCCGCCGTTGCGCTGGGCACTGGCCACCGCATGGAGGGCGACGGTGGTCTTGCCCGACGACTCGGGACCGTAGATCTCCACGACCCTGCCGCGGGGCAGTCCGCCGATGCCGAGAGCCGCATCCAGCGCGATGGAGCTCGTGGAGATGGTCTCGATGGGCGCCCTCGTCTCGTCGCCGAGGCGCATGATCGAACCCTTGCCGTACTGCTTGTCGATCTGGGCGAGAGCAGCTTCTAGGGCTTTCTCGCGGTCTGGAGCGGCCATTCTTCACCTCGGTTGTTCATGGCCAACTGGCCTGTGTGTACGTGTTCGATTCGACTGTAGGGGCCCGCACCGACACTTTGGGGCGGGTCCGTCACCATGTGCGTAACAGCGCTCGGGCCGTGTCCCATTGTATCCCCGTCCGAACAGGTATTCGAATATTCGCGGTTCCTCTGTGTGTCCCGTGCAGCCCGGACGTGGGCGTGCCGACGCATCGGGTCAGCGCGGTTTGACGTCGCGGCCGAGCCAGCGGCTCGTCGGTACATCCTGCGCCCGGCACACCGCTTCCCAGACCGTCTTCGGATCGGCACCTGCGCCCAGCGCCTCGGACGCCGTCCTGTCACCCAGCTGGTCCACGACGAGGTCCCGCGCGAGGGTCCGCGAGTACCGCTCCCCGAACTCGTCGTCCATCAATCGCCAGAAGTCGCTCAACCGCATGCACTGTCCTTCGCTCTCGTCGTGGGCCGATCATCCGTCATACCTCTCCTACCATTCTGGGTCCTCGACACGGAGGCCGGCACCGAGGGCCGCAGTGGAATCACCCGGGAGGACGACCCGCGAGCGGAATTCGCGGCCGGGCGGAGGAAACAGGCTGTGGGGCATGGTGATTCCGCCGGTGCGCCCTAGAATGGCCCCATGAACGCGAAGCCGAGCATCACCGACCCCGGCGCGGGCCGTACCGGCTACCCCGGGGAGGATGCCGACACCGATGCGGCCATCGAGGCCCTGGAACAGCAGCTGAGCATGCTGTGGCGGCGCGCCCGTTCGAACTCCTACAAGGTGGCGCGTCGGGTGCATCCCGACATGGAACCCGCGGCGTACGGGCTGCTGGTGATCCTGCAGCGTGAGGGCTCCATGCGTCTCACCGACATCGCTGCAAGCGTGGGAGTGGGCAAGCCCTCCGTCAGCCGGCAGATCGCGATGCTGGAGCAGCTGGGCTTGGTCCGGAAGGAAGCCGACCCGCTCGACGGCCGGGCGCAGTCGATCTCGCTGACGGACGCCGGCACCCGGCAGCTCGTGGCTGCGCAGACGGCCCGCAAGCAGGCCTTCCACCAGCTCATGGAGGACTGGGACGTGGAGGACCTCACGCGCCTGGGCACGCTCATCGCCCAGCTCAACAACACCTACACCCGGGACAACTGGTAGCGGACAACAGGAAGGCCCGCCCCTCGGTCGTGTCGGGGACGGGCCTTCCTTGACGTGGGGTGACTAGCGGTTCGTGGCCGCGAGCCCCCGACGGAAGTCGTCGTTCAGTTCGTCCGTGAGGTCGTCCCCGAATTCGCGGGAGAACTCCTGGGGGATGGTGTCCGGGATGGATACGCCTTCTGCTTCTGCCAGGCGGTCACTGACTTCCCGCAGCATCGAGGAGAGCGGCACCTCGAGTGCACTGCAGATTGATGAGAGGAGTTCGGACGATGCTTCCTTCTGTCCACGCTCGACCTCGCTGAGGTATCCGAGGGAAACCCTCGCACTGTGCGACACCTCGCGCAGGGTACGGCCTTGGCGCTGGCGGACGTCGCGCAGGACGTCGCCGATCTCGTGGCGGAGAACCACCAGCTTGCGCTCCTTGGGCCTGCGTTGTGCATCATCCGCCAACCCCACATCACGCCAACGGACCACGCCGTTTACGGATACGGGCTGCTTTACCATCTGTATCGCCTTGCTCCCTCATAATGCGGCGGCGCCCGATGGACGTCCGCCCCGTGATGATGACCTGCCCGTTCTGCTAGAGCTTGAGTCGCCAACCCTATCAATGGCCGGCAGTGTTTATAACTACCCCCGGCGATTGTTTGTTCCCCCGAGGAGCGCCTCGCGGAGCTCGACGAGCACCGCGTCACGGGAAGCGGTCCTGATCGCGTCGCGGTCCCCGACGAAGTGGTGCTCGAACGTCTCCGTGCCCGAGGAGGTGGAAATCGCCGTGAATACGGTCCCCACCGGCTTCCCCTCGTGCGGGGAGGGCCCCGCGACGCCGGTCGTTGCGACGCCGATGTCCGAGGAGAACGCCGCCCTGGCGCCGTCGGCCATCGCCGCGGCGACGCGCGGATCCACGGCGCCGGCGCTCGAAAGAAGTTCGGCGTCGACGTTCAACAGGTTCTGCTTGACAGAGATCTGGTAGGCAATTACTCCGCCCTGCAGGACCGCGGAGGCGCCCGGGACGTCGGCCAGCGTGGCGGCGACCAGGCCAGCCGTCAGGGATTCGGCCGTGGCCACCGTGAGACCCCGCCGCGTGGCGAGGTCGACGACGTCGGCGGCCGGTCCCGCGCCGGTCACGAGCGGGCTGCGGCCCGGAGCCGGATCGCCTGGACCACGTAGTCGACGCCGGTCACCACCGTGATCACGACGGCGGCCGCCATGACCGCGGCAGCGGGCCACCAGGCCCAGTCGCCGGCGATGGACTGCAGCGGGATGAGGAACAGCAGGATGGCGACGGTCTGGACGACCGTCTTCAGCTTTCCCCCGCGCGAGGCCGGCATGACCCCGTACCGGATCACGGCGAACCGCAGGAGCGTGATCCCGATCTCGCGGACCAGGATCACGATCGTGACCCACCACCAGAGCTCGCCCAGGACGGACAGCATCACGAGGGCGGAGCCGATGAGCAGCTTGTCCGCGATCGGGTCCGCGATCTTGCCGAAATCCGTGATGAGGCCCCGGCTGCGGGCCAGGTCGCCGTCGAGCTTGTCGGTGTAGATCGCGACCGCGAAGACGAGGACGGCGAGCCAGCGGAACAGCCCGTCGCGGCCGTCGTCGAGCAGGAGGAACCAGACGAAGAACGGCACCATCAGGATGCGCACGACGGTGAGGACGTTCGCGATGTTCAGGACCGGCACGGCCGGGCTCGGGGAGCTAGTCACTCTCTCAGGCTACCTGCCGGTGAGGCTCCAGGCGTCGGTGTTCTCGCCGTCGTCGCCGTCGTCGGAGCCCCCCGACGCGTCGGCGCCGTCGTAGTAGTCGACCGCCTGCGCCCGCGAGGCGAGATCGTCCGCGACGAGGTCGATCGGCGCCTGGGGCTGCGGCTGGGACGACGCCGGCGCGGACGGCTCGTCACCGCGCATGGCGGCGAGCACGGGGGCGAGATCGTCGGGCTTGACCAGCACGTCACGGGCCTTCGACCCCTCGGACGGTCCGACCACCCCGCGCGATTCGAGCAGGTCCATGAGTCGTCCGGCCTTCGCGAACCCGACGCGGAGCTTGCGCTGCAGCATCGAGGTGGACCCGAACTGGGTCGTGACCACGAGTTCTGTCGCCTGGAGCAGGACCTCGAGGTCGTCCCCGATGTCGTCGTCGATCTGCTTCTTCGGCGCGTCGACCGCGACGTCCTCGCGATAGACGGCCTGCAGCTGCCCCTTCACGTGCTCCACGACGCGGTGGATCTCCGACTCGGTGACCCAGGCACCCTGCACGCGCATGGGCTTGGACGCACCCATGGGCAGGAACAGCGCGTCGCCCTGCCCGATGAGCTTCTCGGCGCCCGGCTGGTCCAGCACCACGCGGGAATCGGTGACCGAGGATGTCGCGAAGGCCATGCGGGACGGCACGTTGGCCTTGATCAGGCCGGTGACGACGTCGACCGACGGCCGCTGCGTGGCGAGGACGAGGTGGATACCGGCGGCGCGCGCCAGCTGGGTGATGCGGACGATCGAGTCCTCGACGTCGCGCGGGGCGACCATCATCAGGTCGGCGAGCTCGTCCACGATGACCAGCAGGTACGGGTAGGGGCGGACGACGCGCTTGGAGCCCTCGGGCGGGACGACCTTCCCGTTCCGGACGGCCTTGTTGAAGTCGTCGATGTGCTTGTAGCCGTAGTTCGCCAGGTCGTCGTAGCGGGTGTCCATCTCGCGCACCACCCACTGCAGCGCCTCGGCGGCCTTCTTGGGGCTCGTGATGATGGGTGTGATGAGGTGGGGTACGCCCTCGTACGCGGTGAGCTCCACGCGCTTGGGGTCCACCATGACCATGCGCACCTCGTCCGGCGTGGAGCGCATGAGGATCGAGGTGATCATGGAGTTCACGAACGAGGACTTGCCCGCACCCGTGGCACCGGCCACCAGCAGGTGGGGCATCTTCGCGAGGTTGGCGACGACGAACCCGCCCTCGACGTCCTTGCCCACACCCATCACCATGGGGTGGTCCGTCTTGCGGGCGTTGCCGGAGCGCAGCACGTCGCCGAGGGAGACCGTCTCGCGGTCCGTGTTCGGGATCTCGATACCGATGGCCGACTTGCCGGGGATGGGCGAGAGGATGCGCACGTCCGAGCTGGCGACGGCGTAGGAGATGTTCTTCGAGAGCGCGGTCACCCGCTCCACCTTGGTGCCCGGGGCCAGTTCGATCTCGTAGCGCGTGACGGTCGGGCCGCGCGAGAACCCGGTCACCTTCGCGTCCACGTTGAACTGGTCCATGGTGTGGGTCAGGGCGGCGACGACGGCGTCGTTGGCTTCCGAGCGCTCCTTGGGCGGGGTACCGGCAGGCAGGTAGTCCGACGGCGGCAGGGTGTACGCGACGTCGCCGGCGAGCTGCAGCTGCTCGGTGCGCTGCGGGATGGGGGTGGGCGGGACCTGCGGCTGCACCGGCGTCGACGGGACGATCAGCGCCTTCGCGGCGGGGACGACGTCGATGGCCTCCGTCGCACCCTCCGGCTCACGCCCGGGCGCAGGCTCCGGCGTGCCGATCCCCTGCGACCGCTTGAGTTCCTCGGCGGCCAGTTCCTGCCGTGTGGGTCGCCGGACGCCGGGCGGGACGGCGGCCTCGGCCTCGCGGGCGCGGCGCTCCTCGTCCTCGATGACGGCGCGCTCGAACGCCTCGTCGCCGACGTAGCCGTCACCGTCGTCGTGCTGGTCGTGGTCGTTGCCGGACGCCTCGGGCTTGTCCTTGCCGAACAGGCGCTTGCGGCGCTTCGGCTCGGGCTTCGCCGTGGCGCCGTGGGTCTCGTAGAGGTAGCTCTGGTCGTGGCCGTCGTCGCGCCGCGCCTCGGCGCCGTTCGGGTCCTGGCCCATCAGGTGCTCGTACAGGGTGCGCAGGCGGTCGGGGATGTGGCGGAAGGGCGTGGCCGTGACGATCAGCAGGCCGAGGAAGATCGCCGCCGCGAGCAGGATGCCCACGGGCCAGGCCGTGAGGACGCTGCTGAGCGGGCCCGCGACGAGGAACCCGGCGACGCCGCCCGCGCGCCAGAGGGCGTCGAGCCCGTCGGAGAGGCCGGGCCTGCCGCCGACGAGGTGGGCGATGCCGGAGCCGGCGAAGAGGAGGACGAGCTGGCCGATGGCGATGCGGTTGTTGGCCCGGTGCCGCTCCGGGTAGCGGAACAGACGGATGGCGCCGATGCCGAGCATAAAGGGGACGAGCAGGGCCATCCAGCCGAAGGTGCCGCCGGCGGCCGCGTGCACGATGTCGGCGGCGATGCCGTGGAGGGCCCACCACTCGACGGCGGCGACGGCCAGGGCCAGCAGGAGGAGGAAGAAGCCGGAACCGTCCCGGCGGAGCTCACGGTCCGGGTTGACGTCGTGGCCGAAGGTGCGGACACCGGAACCGACGACGCGCGCGGTACCCATCCACACCGCCCGGACGGCCCTCAGCGGCAGGGCGAGGTGGTCCTCGTCCCGCGGCTCGGGTGTCACCGGGACCTGGCGGGTCCTGGCCGGAGCGCGGCCTGCCCCCTTGGCCGGCGGCTTCGCGGGCCCCTTGGTCCGGGAGGGTGCCGTGACGGCGGACGCTCCCTTGCTGCGGGTCTGGTGCTGGCCCCGCGGGGCAGGGGACGTTCGAGTGGCCATGGTCCTCACGGTACCGGACCACTGCCCCCATCCGTCGAATTCCCGCGCGCCGACGAGGCCTTCGGGGACCGCCGCGCTCAGGCTTCCAGGACCACCGGGATGATCATCGGGCGCCGTCGGTACCCCCGGTTGACCCAGGTTCCGACGATGCGCCGGACGACCTGCTGCAACTGGTAGGTGGTGTGGTCCGGCGTGTTCGTCACGGCCTCTTCGAGGGCCCGTGCGATCTTCGGCTTGATCTCGTCGAACACGGCGTCGTCCTCGGCGAACCCGCGGGCATGGATGTCCGGGCCGGACACGATCGTCCCGGTGGTGCGGTTGACCACGGTGATGATCGAGATGAAGCCCTCCTCGCCGAGGGTCCGCCGGTCCTTGAGGTCGGCGTCGGTGATCTCCCCGACGCTGGAGCCGTCCACATAGACGTAGCCGCACTCGACGGCTCCCACCACGCGTGCCCTGCCGTCCACGAGGTCGACGACCGAGCCGTCCTCGGTGAGCAGGACGTTCGACGCGGGGACGCCCGTCTGCTGCGCGAGCTTCCCGTTGGCGATGAGGTGCCGGATCTCGCCGTGCACCGGCATGACGTTCCTGGGTCTCAGGATGTTGTAGCAGTAGAGGAGCTCCCCGGCCGCGGCGTGACCGGACACGTGCACCTTGGCGTTGCCCTTGTGGATCACGTCGGCGCCGAGCTTCAGGAGCCCGTTGATCACGCGGTATACGGCGTTCTCGTTGCCGGGGATGAGCGAGGACGCCAGGATCACGGTGTCGCCCTTGCCCACGGTGATGCGGTGGTCGCCGCTGGCCATGCGGGACAGCGCCGCCATGGGTTCGCCCTGGGAGCCGGTGGACATGAGGACCACGCGGTCGTCCGGGAGGTCGTCGACGTTCTTGGTGTCCACGAGAATGCCGTCCGGCACCTTCAGGTACCCGAGTCTCGCGGCGATCGCCATGTTGCGCACCATCGAGCGGCCCGCGAAGCACACGAAGCGGCCATGGGCGTGGGCGGCGTCGAGCACCTGCTGGACGCGGTGCACGTGGGAGGAGAAGGAGGCGACGATGATGCGCTTCCGGACCTGTCCGAAGAGGCTCTCGAGGACCGGACCGATCTCCCGTTCGGCCGTCGTGAAGCCCGGGACGTCGGCGTTCGTGGAGTCGACCATGAGGAGGTCCACGCCCTCCTCGCCGAGGCGCGCGAAAGCCCGCAGGTCGGTGATACGCCCGTCGAGCGGCAACTGGTCCATCTTGAAGTCGCCCGTGTGCAGGACGTTGCCGGCCTCGGTCCGGATGAACACCGCGAGGGCATCCGGGATCGAGTGGTTGACGGCGACGAACTCGCACTCGAACGGCCCGAGCTGCTCGATCTGCCCCTCGGACACGGTGAGGGTGTAGGGGCGGATCCGGTGTTCCTGCAGCTTCGCCTCGACGAGAGCGAGGGTCAGCTGCGAGCCGACGAGGGGGATGTCGGCCTTGAGGCGCAGGAGGTAGGGCACCGCCCCGATGTGGTCCTCGTGGCCGTGCGTGAGCACCAGGCCGACGACGTCGTCGAGCCGGTCCTCGATGGAGGAGAAGTCGGGGAGGATCAGGTCCACGCCGGGCTGGGTCTCCTCGGGGAAGAGCACGCCGCAGTCGACGATCAGCAGCTTGCCGCTGATCTCGAACACCGCCATGTTGCGCCCGATCTCGCCCAGCCCGCCGAGCGGCACGATCCTCAGCGTGCCCGGCTCCAGCGCCGGGGGCAGGCTTCGCTGGGCAGGGACGACGCCGGCCGCGTCGCTCATGCCCGGGCGACCCGGCGCGTCCCCGGGGACCCGATGTCCCATCCGGCCTCGGCCAGGTCGGCGAGGACCGGCTCCAGCTCGGCACCGTCCGGTTCGACGAGGGGCAGGCGGACGACGGCGTTCGTGAGCACCCCCTGCAGGCGCAGGATCTGCTTCGCGGAGACCGCGCCCGGGATGTGGGTCATCACGGCGCGCACCACGGGGTCGAGGCCGAAGTGGATGCGGCGGGCCTCGTCGAGATCGCCCGCCGCCGCGGCGTCGACCAGCGCACGGAAGGCGACGGTGGCGACCTGCGCGCTGACGCTGACGACCCCGACGGCGCCCGCGGCCATCCACGGCAGGGTGAGGCCGTCGTCGCCCGCGTACACGTCCAGGTCGGTGGCGGCGAGCACCCGCGTCACGGCGGCGAAGTCCGCCTTCGCGTCCTTCAGGGCGCCGATCTTCGGGTTCTCCGCCAGCCGGAGCATCGTCTCGGTGGTGATGGGGATGGCGGACCGGCCCGGGATGTCGTAGATCATGATCGGCAGGTCGCTCGCCTCGGACACCGCCGTGAAGTGGGCGAGCACGCCGGACTGGGTGGGCTTGTTGTAGTAGGGCGTCACCACGAGCTGCGCGTGGGCCCCGGCGCGCTCGGCACGGCGTGCCATCTCCACCGAGTGCGAGGTGTGGTTGGTGCCCGTGCCGGCGATGACCCGGGCGCGGTCCCCCACGGTCTCGACGACGACGCGGTAGAGGTCCTCCTTCTCGGAGTCCTCGAGCGTCGAGGTCTCCCCCGTCGTGCCCGAGACGACGAGGCCGTCACAGCCGTCGTCGACGAGCTTCGCGGCGAGGGCGGCGGTGGCATCGAAGTCGACGCCGCCGTCGTCGGTGAACGGCGTGACCATCGCGGCCACGAGCGAACCGAACGGGAGGATGCGGGAGGGGGTTTCAGCCATGGGTAAAACGTTACCCGGTCGGGCGGGACCCGGTGGGACCGGGCACGCAGTCCGGGCCGCCGCGCCGGGGACGCGGGAGGTGCCTGTGGGACCATGGCTGGATGCACACGACGTCCGCGCCCCGCCGCCTGACCGGGATCGACGCGGCGCGCGGCGTGGCCCTCTTCGGCATGATGAGCACGCACATCCTGCCCCTCTACGCCCCGGGCACCACGGACGCCACGTGGACGGCCCTGGTGTTCTCCGGCCGTGCGTCCGGCCTGTTCGCAGTCGTCGCCGGCATCGGCCTGGCCCTCCTGACGGGGGGGCGCTCCCCCCACCGCGACCGGACGCTCTCCGCCGACCGCACGGGCATCGCGGTCCGCGCCCTCGTGATCGCCCTGATCGGGCTCGTCCTCGGCGGCGTCGAGACGAACATCGCCATCATCCTCGTCCACTACGGGCTGCTGTTCCTCCTCGCCCTGCCGTTCGTGGGGCTGCGGCTGAGGGCCCTGGCGGCGTGGACGGCCGGCTGGCTGCTGCTCGCCCCCGTGGCCGCCTACCTGCTGCGACCCCTGGTCACCGCGGCCGTGGACCCGCCCTCCGTCGGGGGCAACCCCGTCTTCGAGCACTTCCTCGCACCGGCGACGCTCGCCGCGGACCTCTTCCTGACCGGCTACTACCCGGTGCTGCAATGGCTCGGCTTCATCCTCGTGGGCCTCGTGATCGGACGACTGGACCTGTCGCGGTTCGGCGTGCAGCTGGGACTCCTCGGCGCGGGCGTGCTCGCCGCGGTCGGGGCCCGGCTGCTGAGCACCCAGCTCCTCGGGCCCGGCGGCGGTCTCGCCGCCCTCCTGGCGACCCCGGACGGCAGCCGCTACCCGCTGGAGGCGATGCTCGACGTCGGGCTCGCGAGCATCGACCAGTCGGGCTCGTGGTGGTGGCTCGCGGTCAGCGCACCCCACTCGGGGACCACGCTCGACCTCGTGCACGTGGCGGGATCCGCTGCCGCGGTCGTCGCGGCCTGCCTCCTGCTCACGCGCCGGTTCCCGCAGGCGCTCCTGCCGCTCTCGGCGCCGGGGGCGATGACCCTGACCCTGTACGCCCTCCACATCTGCGTCATGAGCTGGGCGGACAAGCTGACCCCGCTGCCGGAACCCCTGCTGCTCTTCTGGCTGCAGGTCGCCGCCGCGGTCGCGATCGGCATCCTGTTCCAGCGCCTGCGCTCCCGCGGACCCCTGGAACTGCTCGCCTCCGGTGCGGCCAACGCGGCGCGGGACGGACGTGCCGACGCCCGGCACTGACGCCCTCGGCGCGCGCGCCGGTCCCCTGCTAGAGCGCGGCGCCGGCCCCGTGCTGCCGGTACAGCTTCGCGGCGTCGCGCATCGCGCGGCGGGCGCGCCTGCGGTCGCCCGCGGCGTCATAGGCGCAGGAGAGCCTGAACCAGCTCCGCCAGTTCCCGGGATCCGCTTCCACCTCGGCCTGGAAGGCGGGGAAGGCGGCGTCGGCTGCGGACCGCACGATCCGCCCGGCGGGTGTCCTCGGGAGGTCGTCGACGGGCAGACCACCCTCGGCATCGAGCCGGCGCGCCATCTGCTCCGTCCGGGCGCCGAAGAGCAGTTCCCGGATCAGGGCCCACGCGCCGATGCACGGCAGCAGGAGGTACCCGACGCCCAGGGCCTTGGCCACGGGCTCGGGGTCGCCGAGGAGCAGGAAGCTGCGCTGGAAGGCGACCACGAGCCAGAACACGAGGAGCGCCGTGACGAGCAGCACGCCGACCTTGACCTTGTGCTGCCGGTAGAACCCGAGCACCGGGTTCGGGGGCGGGGTCATGACCCCGCCCCCCCGGTCTGCAGGTCCAGATAGCCGTCCAGTCCCACGGTCAACCCGGGGTACCGGGCCACCGAGCGGATCCCGAGGAGGACGCCGGGCATGAACGAGGCGCGGTCGAAGGAGTCATGGCGGATGGTCAGCTGCTCTCCCGCGCTCCCGAACAGGACCTCCTGGTGGGCCGTCAGTCCGCGGAGCCGCACGGAGTGCACGGGGACGCCGTCCACACTCGCGCCGCGCGCGCCGTCGAGCTGGTCCCGCGTGGCGTCCGGGGCGGCGGGCACGCCCGCGCCGGCCCGCGCCGCGGCCACGAGCTGGGCGGTGCGCACGGCCGTGCCGGAGGGGGCGTCGACCTTGTCCGGGTGGTGGAGCTCCACGATCTCGACGGAGTCGAAGTAGCGGGCCGCGGCGGCGGCGAACGCCGTGGCGAGCACTGACCCGAGCGCGAAGTTCGGTGCGATCAGGACGCCCGTGGACGGGGTGGCGGCCAGGAGGGCCTTCAGGCCGTCCAGGCGGTCCGCGGTCCAGCCCGTGGTCCCGACGACGGCGTGCATGCCGTGTTCGACGGCGAAGCCGACATTCCTGGCGGTCGCGTCGGGGACGGTGAGGTCGACGACGACGCGGGCACCGGCGGAGACGAGCGAGTCGAGCGGGTCGCTGCTGCCGAGGGCGGCGACGAGCTCGAGGTCGTCCGCCGCCTCGACCGCGCGGACTGCCTCGGACCCCATGCGTCCCCTGGCACCCAGTACGGCCACCGGCAGTAGTTCAGTCATGCCCTCAAGCCTACTGTTCCGCGCCTGCCCCGACCCATTCCACGCTGCCGTCCGCGAAGAACTGTTCCTTCCAGATGGGAACGCGCTCCTTCACGAGGTCCACGAGGTCCGAGCAGGCCCGGAACGCCTCGCCGCGGTGCGCGGCCCCGACCGCGGCGACGAGCGCCTGATCCCCGATCGCGAGGGGTCCCACGCGGTGCGCCACCCAGATCCGGATGCCGTCGTGCCGTGCGGCGATCTCCTCGGCGACCTCCCGGATGACGCGGTCGGCGCTCGGGTGCGCCGAGTAGCTCAGCGAGCTCACCTCGCGGCCGCCGTCGTGGTCCCTCACCACGCCGCTGAAGCCGACCACGGCCCCGCAGTACGGGGAGTCGACGCCGGCGTGCGCCTCCTCGGGAGTGATGGGGGTGTCGGCGACGGCGGCGTGCACGACTTCACCGGTGGTCATTGTGGCCCTCCTGCTGGGAGCAGATGTGGTCGATGAGCGGGGAGAGGACGGCGAGGCCGTCGTGGACTCCCCCGGGCGATCCGGGCAGGTTGATGACGAAGGTGGAGCCCGCGGTGCCCGCCAGCCCGCGGCTGAGGACCGCCGTGGGGACGGCGTCCGCGCCGGCGCGGCGGATGGCCTCCATGATGCCGGGCAGGCTGCGCGTCAGGTACGGCGCGGTCTGTTCGGGCGTGACGTCGTCGGGACTGAGCCCCGTCCCCCCGCTCGTGATGAGCACCGACGGGCGGGCCTCGAGGGCGGCACCGATCGCGGCGCCGACGGCGTCACCGTCGGGAACCACGACGGCGTCGGCGACGGCGTAGCCGTGGTCGTAGAGCCAGTGGGCGATGGCAGGGCCGCACTCGTCCTCGTAGGTGCCGGCGGCGGCGCGGGTGGAGGCGATGACGACGGCGGCGGTGCGCAGGGGTGTCATACGGCCCAGTCACCGCTCTTGCCGCCGGACTTCGAGAGCACGCGCGTGCCGGTGATCACCGCGTGCTTGTCCACGGCCTTGATCATGTCGTAGAGGGTCAGTGCGGCGACGGACGCGCCCGTCAGGGCCTCCATCTCCACGCCGGTGAGCGAGGTGGTCTTCGCGAGCACCACGACCCGCACGCGGCCGCCGTCGGGCTCGAAGTCGACGGTCACCTTCGACAGCGGCAGCGGGTGGCACAGGGGGATCAGCGTGGAGGTCTGCTTGGTCGCCATGATGCCGGCGACGCGGGCGACGGCGAGGGCGTCACCCTTCGGCAGGCCGCCGTCGGTGATGAGTGCGACGACGTCGGGCGTCGTCTCGAGGGTCGCCTCGGCGACCGCCTGGCGGACGGTCGCCTGTTTGCCGGAGACGTCGACCATGTGGGCGGTGCCGTCGGAGCGGACGTGGGAGAGCCCCTCGGTGGGGGGTGGAGTGCTCATGATGGGGTCCTTTCTGCGGAGTCCATTCCACCAGATCCGGCCCGATCCTCCGCGCCCGGGTCCCCGGTTGCCAGGGGGGCCGCCGGTATGGGACCGATGAGCGTGACGTCGACGCGGTCGCCCCGGGCGAGCGAGGCGACGCCCTCGGGCAGGTGGACGAGGCAGTTGGCGGCGGCCAGGGCGTGCAGCAGATGGGACTCGGGGCCGCCCACGAGCGTCACCCTCCCGTCCCGGTACACGCCACGGCGTACCTGGTGCTTGGCGGGAGGACTGTCGACGCCCTCGGCGAGGACCGCCCCCAGCACGGGGCGGGGCGCCGGGACCCCGGTCAGCCGGTGGAGGGCCGGCCGCAGGAACATCTCGAAGGAGACGATCGCGCTCACCGGGTTGCCGGGGAAGCCGAGGAACGGGACGCCGGAGAGGGTGCCGTGCGCCTGGGGTCCGCCCGGCTGCAGGGCCACCGAGGAGAACTCGACGCTGCTGTCCGCCAGCGCCTGCTTCACCACCTCGTAGGCGCCCTGGCTGATGCCTCCGCTGCTGAGGACGAGGTCGGTGCTGTCCGCCGTGATGCCCGCGAGGGCCTCGCGGAGCACGGCCGGATCGTCCCCGAGCAGGCGGTGGCGGGTGACCTCGGCGCCCGCCTCCCGCAGCGCCGCCTCGAGGAGGGTCGTGTTGGCGTCGTAGATCCGTCCCGGAGCGAGGTCCGAGCCGGGCTCGGCCACCTCGTCGCCGGTGGACAGGAGCAGCACGCGGAAGCGCGGGGCCACACGGACCTCGCCGACCCCGCAGGCGGCGAGGAGCCCGAGCTGGGCGGCGCCGAGCAGCGTGCCCGCCGGCAGTGCGAGCCCGCCCTCCGCGATGTCGCTGCCGGCCCGCCGCACGAACAGTCCGGCGTCGATCCCGCCGGGGAGTCGCACGGTCGCGGTCCCGTCCGCCCGCTCCGCGGCCGAGTGGAACCGGGCGGGCTCTGCCCGTTCGATGGGCACGACGGCGGCGGCGCCCGCCGGCAGCATGGCGCCGGTCATGATCGGGGCCGCCGTTCCCGGCTCGAGCGGCGGCGGCGCGATGCCCGCCGGGATGGGCTCCGCCACCGTCAGCGTGGCCGTGCCCGCGAGGTCGGCGGCGTGGACGGCGTACCCGTCCATCTGCGAGTTGTCGAACGGCGGCAGGCTCACCGGCGCGGGCACGTCCTCCACCAGTGCCCGGCCGAGGGCGTCGCGGAGCGCGAGCACCTCCGCGGCCGCTCGGGAGTACCCGCTGCCTGCGTTCAGGAGTCCGGCCACGGCGGCCTGGTGTTCGGCGACGGTTCGTCTCATGGCTGCCTTCCGCGCGCTGGTGCCGGGACCGCCCGGCGGGCGTGGCCTAGGTCACGGAGAACGTTACCGTGTGCAGCCCTTCGGCGCCGTCGGGGGCCGGGGGCACCGTGTCCACGGACTGCGCCGCGCCCTCCCGGTCCACCGCCCGCGCCTGGAGGGTGTGCGATCCGGCCTGCAGCCGGAGGGTGGCGCGGTACTGGCACCAGGTGTCGTCGGAGATCGGCGTCGCGAGCGTGGCACGCTGCCAGGGCCCGCCGTCGACCCTCACCTCGACGGCCCCGACTCCCCTGTGCTGCGCCCAGGCCACCCCGCCGACGACGACGTCCCCGGCGGGGACGCTCGCGTTCGGGCGCGGGACGTCGATCCGGGAGGACGTCTTGACGGGGCCGCGCTCGGACCAGCCTCGGGTGGACCAGTACGCGGTGTCGTCGGCGAAGCGGGTCACCTTGAGCTCGGTCACCCACTTCGTGGCGGACACGAAGCCGTACAGACCCGGGACCACGAGCCGGACCGGGAAGCCGTGTTCCACGGGCAGCGGCTCCCCGTTCATGCCGACGGCGAGCAGCGAGTCCCGGGCGTCGGTCAGCGCTTCGAGGGGCGTGCCGGCCGTGAAGCCGTCCACGCTCCGCGACAGCACCATGTCGGCCTCGGGCCGCACGCCGGCTCGGGCGAGGAGCTCGCGCACGGGCCAGCCGAGCCAGCGGGCGTTGCCCGTCAGGTCCCCGCCGACGGTGTTGGACACGCAGGCCAGGGTCACGTGGCGTTCGATCAGGGGCAGGGCGAGCAGTTCGTCGAACGTGATCTCGAGCTCGCGGTCCACGAGTCCCGTGACCTTCAGGGACCATCCGGCGGCGTCGACGACGGGCACCACGAGTGCGGTGTCGATCCGGTAGAAGTCAGCGGTCGGCGTCACGAGCTCGCTGATGCCCTCGATGCCGAGGTCCGCACCCTCGGGGACGAAGGAGCCCTCCGGCGGCGGCGCCCCGGTGGGCGCGGGCAGCGTGATGGACGAGCGCTGCTGCGTCACGGCGGTCTGGGAGGAGCGCACCCCGGTGGCTGCCGCGCCGGTGGCGGCGGCGACGACGGCGGTGCCGCCGGCCCCCTGGAGGAACCGGCGGCGCGCCGGGAGCGAGACCTCCCCGCCGTCGTCGGCCGTCCTGGACCACGTGCCCAACGCCCGGATGAGCGCGGCCAGGACGAGGATCGCGACGAGTGCCGCCACCGCGGGAGCCACGAGGGAGACGGTGGAGGACTGCGGCCGTGAGGCCACGGCGAGCGCGCCCGCTATCCCGAAGCCGACGACGACGGCCCGGCCCGCGAAGGCCCGCCGGTACTCGAGCGTGCCGGCGGCGAGGGCGATCCCGACGATGACCGCGGCGATCGTCGCCAGGAGGACGGCCTTGTCCGCCGTGCCGAACCAGGCGATCGCCCAGTCCTTGACGGCCGGGGGGACGACGTCGATGACGGCGGACCCCACGGCGCTGACCGGGGTGACGGAGGGGCTCAGTGCGGCTGCCGCCAGCTCACCGGCGATCACCCCCAGCCCCACCGCCAGCGCGCCCGAGACGGCGGCCCACGCCGGGCGTCGTATGCTCACGGGGGAATTCCTGCCTTTCCGTCATGTCCCGACCGCTCCGCCGTCCGGCCGGTCGGGTCCGTTCCTTACACGACCACGGGGGGAGGGAGGTTCCCCGCGTTCTACAGGGTCGTGACGCCGGGTGGAAGCCTCGCCCGTCCGGGCGCCCCCGGGTAGGGTCCGGGCCGATGGAGGGCGTAACCTCGAGTGCATGGGAATCCAACTAGGAATGCCCCGCGTCGCCCGCGGGGGCACGATCGAAGGCCTCCTGGACACCCACGGGAGGCAGGCGACGGACATGCGCCTGTCGCTGACGGACAAGTGCAACCTGCGGTGTACCTACTGCATGCCCGCCGAGGGACTGAACTGGCTGCAGAAGGACCAGGTGCTGTCCCGGCAGGAGATCGTCCGGCTGGTGCGCATCGGCGTGGACCTGCTCGGCATCCGTGAGCTGCGACTGACGGGCGGGGAACCGCTGGTCCGGGCCGACCTGCTCGACATCATCCGGGACATCCGCGCGCATCACGCCGACCTGCCGATCTCGATGACGACCAACGCCCTGGGCCTGGAGCGCCGTGCCGTGCAGCTGAAGGACGCCGGGCTCACGCGGATCAACGTGTCCATGGACTCCCTGCACCCGGAGACCTTCGCCCAGCTGACCCGCCGGCCCTTCCTGGACCGCGTGCTCCGGGGCATCGAAGCGGCCGCCGACGCCGGACTCGGCCTCGTGAAGATCAACGCCGTGCTGATGCGCGGCATCAACGACCACGAGGCGCCCGATCTCGTGGAGTGGGCGGTGTCCCGCGGGTTCGAACTGCGCTTCATCGAGCAGATGCCCCTCGACGCCGACCACGGCTGGACGAAGGAGGGCATGGTGACCGCCGCGGAGATGCGCGCGCTGGTCGAGACCCGCTTCGTCCTCACCCCGGACCCCCGGAGACGCGACGGCGCGCCCGCCGAGCGGTGGGAGGTCCGGGCGAGGACCGCCCCCGACGTCGTCCTCGGGACCGTCGGCATCATCGCGTCGGTCACCGAACCGTTCTGCGCCGATTGCCGACGGACGCGCGTGACGGCCGAGGGCAAGATCATGAGTTGCCTCTTCTCCCGCGAGGAGACGGACCTGCGCGGCCTCCTGCGCTCGGACGCTGACGACGAGGCCGTGGCCCAGCGCTGGCGCGACGCCATGTGGCTCAAGCCGCGGGCGCACGGCATGAGCCACACGGGGCTCGGTGCCGAGGACTTCGTCCAGCCCGACCGGTCGATGAGCGCCATCGGTGGCTGAGGTGCTGGTGAGGTATTTCGGGGCGGCGAAGGCCGCCACCGGTGTCGGTGAGGAACGGCTGCCCGGCGGACGCACGTTGGCAGCCGTGCTCGACGAGTTGCGCGCACGCCCGGCCTCCCCGGGCGCCCCGTCCCTGGTGACGGTCCTCGGGCGCAGCAGCTTCCTGCTGAACGAGGTCGCGCTGCGGGACACCTCGACCGTCCTCGCGGACGACGACGTGCTGGACGTCCTGCCGCCCTTCGCCGGCGGCTAGGAGGCAGCGGAGCCCTCGACCTGCACCCGGTCGACGCCGTCGGCCGCGGCGCCTGCCGCCGCGCCTGCCGGGACTGCCGCCTCCGGCAGCAGGCGTCGATCCTCGTGCTGCCGGTCGATGGTGACGCGGTACCAGTAGATGGCCTTGTGACCGACGGTCAGGTCCACCGGATGCCCCTGGTGGTGGCTCATGCCGCAGGTCTCCTCGCCCCAGACCTCGACGTGGACGACCCGCTCGTGACAAGGGAGACCGCGGTCCTCGACCGCCTTCCGCGCGTAGCGCATCAGCACCAGACCTTCGAGGTAGCCGGCACCCGCGGCTCGCAGGAAGCTGACCGTCTCGTACCGCGGGTAGGTCGTCATGGCGGGGGCCGTTCCTACTTCGCGCGAAGCTCCGAGGGGAAGTGCTTCCATTCCCGGCGGAAGCGGGATTCCGCACGAAGGGCTGCGACCTGTTCCAGGGCATGCAGCCGACCGTAGGTGAATCCGTTCTCACCCTGCTTGAACGCAGCGGCACCGAGGCGGCGCAGCAGGTCCCGGGTCACGACGCTGTCCTGATGCTCGCCGAGGATCTTCTGGATCCCCACGGCCGCCTCCTCGATGCGGGCGACCTTCTTCCGGCCGAGCGGGGCCGCGGCCTCGGTCGCGTACCGTAGCCGCTTGCCCTCCTTGCGCGCCTCATGGAGGGCTGGGTGGTCTCCGACGCCCGCGGGGTGCTGCCTGGCCTCGTCGACTGCCGAGCGCAGGCGCCGGATGTCCCGGTTCAGGAGATCCGGGATCACCTGAGCGGCCGGCTCGGCGGCCCGGGCCGTCAGTGCCGGGGCTGCCAGCACGGATTCGAGGGTGTCGAGCAGCAGGAAGTAGCGGCGCCCGCGCAGCGCCTTGAGGGCCCGGGCGTGGGCCTTCCGGTAACCGTCCCCGAGCTCCAGGTCGACCCTGCGCCGGACCGGGCCCAGCACCAGTTCCGGCGGTTCGTCGGCCAGCATCTCCCTGAGCCGTGCGTGCATGACCTCGGCGTCCCGCGCCTTGCCGAGCACGCCGGCGAGCCACTTCAGTTCCTCACGCAGGAGCCGTACGGCGTCGGCGTCCTCCAGCAGGGAGCGGTACGTGCCCAGGACCGACCGCACGCGCCGGGTGGCGACCCGCATCCGGTGGACCGCGTCGGGTGCGTCCTGCCGCACCTGGGGGTCCTGCTCCTCGAGCGCGGCCATCTGCTCGTGGAGGTAGGCGAGCAGGATGTCCCCGGCCGGACCGCCCGGTGTCGGTGTGGGTCGCGTGTCGGCGACGGTGCGGAGCAGGGAGCCGAGGGTCCGCTCCAGTTTGGAGCTGTGGGCGGCGGGGCGCGCACCGGCGTCCGCGACCCGGGTCTGCACGGCATCGAGCAGGTCGATCGACCCGTCGACGAGCTCGATCTCCCATTCACGCCAGTGCAGGCCGGTGGGTTCGGGCCCCAGCGCCTCGGCCTGCACACGGTCGTCCATGAGGTCGGCCAGGATCCTGCCTCCCTCGTCGCGGAGGTGGTGCACGATGCGCTGCGTCGTCAGCCGGGCGACCGGCACCAGCGCCCCGCTCCTGACGTGCACCCGGATCAGGTCCAGCAGTGCCTCGGGGACGCCGTCGGCCTTCCTGCCCAACGGCTCATGGTGTTCGTGCCGTTCGTCGGGACCCGCCGGGATCTTGAGGTGCCACCCGGCGTCCTCACCCCCTGATCGTCGTCGCAGCGTGATGCGCCGGGAGGCCAGCCTGAAGTCCTCGGTATCGAAGTACTCGGCCTCGAGCCGATGCTCGACCGGCTGGTCCACCGTCCCGATCCCGGGAAGGTCGTGCAGCGAAGGAACCCCGGCGTCGTCGTCGACGTCGAATTTCCGCTCAATCTCAACCACGGCATCAGGACGCATAGGGCACTGTATATCGGGACACCGGCCCGCGTCAGCAACCCGCGGGCGGCCCCGTCACCGCGACGCCGTCAGGGTGCGTGGGGGCAACCGGTGAGCCAGGGCAGGGCATTGGCCCGGTGCCGGAAGTACCGGGTCGGATAGGGCGGATCATGGACCTCGGCGAAGAACGCCGCGAGGGCCCTGTCCACCGCCGTCGGTCCTACGATCGCCATCGCCGCGATGTTGAGCTCCCCGGCGAACCGGCGGAGGGCGGTCCGGCTGAGGGTCACCATGCCGTTGAGCTCGACCAGCATCGGCGGACACACGTTCCTGCTGATCACATCGGCCCGCTCGACGAGGGCGATCGCATCCGCCTCGCCGACACTCATGCCGGCAAGCCATTCGACCCACAGGACCCCGTCACGCATCGTCGCCGTGAAGGCCTCGGCCGCCAGCTGTTCCTCGTCGATCATCGCTCCCTCTCCATCAGATTGCTCGGCATCCGGTCGCAGACCACGCCCGGGCCGCTACACGAGGCGGGACGACGGATCGGGAAGATGACTCGTCAGCCATGCCAGCGCCGCGTCCTCGTCCGTGAAGAACCGGACCTCGTGCACCGATTGCTGCACGGATGCGGCGTTGACCCGGTCCACGGGGGTGACCCCCAGCATCGCAGCAGCCAGGACCATGATCTCGGAACCGTAGGCTGCCCTCGCACCGGCGTTGATGATCTTGATGTGGCGCATGTCCACCAGGATCGCGTACGGGACATGACCCACCAGCTCCAGGCTCTGCTTGAGGACGTCCCTGGCGTCGGCTTCCTGGACCTCGGTTCCCGGCACCCAGGTCAGGCGGAGCAGGGCAGGACGGAGCAGGCTGAGGGTCGCCCTGCCCTCGGCCGCGGAAACCTTGACCGCCCGGCCATAACCGGACGCCGGCACCGTGTCCGCACCCGGCAGCACCGCCTGCTCGGTCCGTCGATCGTCGATACCCACCAGCTCCCAGCCACAATGGTCGTCAGCTCCCCATCCTACGAACCAGCGGGTCCCATGACGTACCGGGCACCCGCAACTTATCCGCAGATTGTCCGCATGGGAGCGAGAGCTGCACAACGGGGAGCCCCTCCGGGGCCGACCCGGCGCGGGGAACGGCCGGCAGCCCGTCGTCGTGCTCCGTAGCGTTCCACCCTCTTACCGGCTCGGGCGAGGGCGAAGACGAGCGAGCTCGGCATCGGCGGTCCTTCTCGCCGTGCTTCGGGACACATGTCCTACCGGACGACGATGACGTTGCCTCGGGCGTGGTGGAGGACGGCGTGGACCGTGGACCCGAGGCGGGCACCGAGCGTGTTGGTGCCCTTCGCGCCCAGGACGACGCAGACGGCCCGATGCGCCTGGTGGATGATGACCCCGGGGACGGACGGTTCCGCGAAGGAGTCCTCGATGACGGTGAGGTCCGTATCCGCAGGCAGGAGATTCAGGGCCTGCTGGATGACGGGGTCGTGCTCCGGGTCGGGCTGCCGCGTCCGGGCGTGCCGCGTGTAGGGCCGGACGTGGAGGACGCGGAGCGGCGCGTGCAGGGTCGTCGCGAGGACCGCTGCCTCGGTGACGGCGCGATCGCTCTCCGGTGATCCGTCGACCGCGACCAGGACGTCGCCCTTGCCGGGCTGATCCTCGCGGATGACCGCGATGGGGCAGGAGGAGGACGCGGCGAGGTGGAGGCTGACCGAGCCGATGACCAAGCCTGCGAACCCGCCGAGCCCGCGGGTGCCGGTGACGAGGAGGGCAGCGTCGGCGGAGAGCCGGGTGAGTACTTCTGAGGGAAAGCCGGTGATGAGCCGCACGCTGACCTCGAGGTCCGGTTCCGCCTGCTTCGCGAGATCGAGGCCTTCGGCGCTGGTGCGCTCGGCGGCCCGCTGGAGGCCGCTGTCCTTGATGTCGCCGACCGGGCCGAGGTCCTGGGTGAAGAACGGCCAGACCCAGCAGTGCACGACGACGAGAGGCAGTCCGGAGACAGCCGCGTGGTGGGCCGCCCACAGCACCGCCCGGCGGGAGCCATCCGAGCCGTCATACCCGACAAGGACAGGCTTGACCGGCGCTTCGGCCGGGCTCACGCTGATGCACCGACGATTAGCAGTGACTGAAGGGGGCGATAGGGCGGCAGTGTTGCATGCATGGTGAGTCCTTGTCCGAGCAGAGGTCCTGCCTGAGCATGACCCACTCCGGCCCAGATCGGTAGGACTGTCCGCCTCCCGGACCGATGACAGGCCCCACCCTTCGCAGGGTAGGGCCTGTCGGGTCCGGGTGTTCAGCTGGTTACGGCCGTCCGCTCAGCGGGTGACCACCACGTGCTCGTTGGGCACGCAGTGCGTCATGGTCAGTCCCTCGACGTCGCGGGGGCCGTTGCTGCCGAGGTTCTTCAATCGCATCAGCTCGTCCTCGGACAGGGTCTGGCTCGCGAGGGGCGGCAGGTCCTTGACCTCGTCGACGCCGATGCCCAGGCCCTCACCGACACGTGCTCCGAGCTCGTCATCGACGAGGTAGAAGTGCCAGACCATGCGCTCCTGCACCGCGCGTGCCGCCTGCCCGATGAGCGTGACGAAGTTGCCGACGAGGTCGTCCTTCTCCCACTGCTCGAGCAGCTGGTACCGCTGGCCCGCCTGCAGGTAGTCGTTGGTGAGCGGGATGCGCTTGCGCGTCAGCCGCCCCTGGATCTCCGGGCCCTGGTCGTCGTGCGTGGGGTACTGCCCCTCACGCAGGCCACCGGTGATGGAGGGCTCGTAGTTGACGTGGGGGTTCTGCCCGGGCGCCCGGTCCGTCCCGTAGGACATCTGGCCACCGCCCTGGTTGGTGTGGACCGAGGCGTTCTTCGCCGAGTTGACGGGGAGCTGGAGGTAGTTCGGGCCGACGCGGTAGCGCTGGGCGTCGCTGTAGCTGAAGGTGCGCCCCACGAGCATCTTGTCGTCCGAGAAGTCGAGGCCGTCCACCAGGACGCCGGTCCCGAAGGAGAGCTGCTCGTTCTCGTTGTGGTGGTCCGTGACGTTCCGGTTCAGCGTCATGGTGCCGATGAGTTTCGGCTCGAAGTCCTGTTCCGGCCAGGTCTTCGTGTCGTCGAGGGGATCGAAATCGAGCTCCGGGTGGTCGCCGTCGTCCATCAGCTGCACGTACAGGTCCCACTTCGGGTAGTCGCCGCGCTCGATCGCCTCGTACAGGTCCTTCGACGCGTGGCCGAGGTCCGTCGCCTGGATGTTGGCGGCGTCCTCCTCGGTCAGGCTCTTCACGCCCTGGCGCGGCTGCCAGATGTACTTCACGAGCTTGGTGGCACCATCGGCATCGACCCACTTGTAGGTGTTGACGCCGAATCCCTGCATGTGGCGGTAATCAGCCGGTATGCCGCGCGGGCTGAAGAGGTTCACGAGCATGTGCATGGCCTCGGGGGTCTGCGACATGAAGTCGAAGATGCGGGCCGGTTCCTGCCTGAACGTGATGGGGTCCGGCTTCAGGGAATGGATGACGTCGGGGAACTTGATGGCATCGCGGATGAAGAACACCGCGAGGTTGTTGCCCACGAGGTCCCAGTTGCCGTCCTCCGTGTAGAACTTCACCGCGAAGCCGCGGGGATCCCGGGCCGCCTCGGACGAATCCCGGCCGCCGATGACGGAGGAGAAGCGGATGGCGACATCGGTCTTCTTGCCCGGTTCCGAGAACAGCTTCGCACGGGTGTAGGTGGCGATCGGCTCGTCACCGCACTTCCCGGTGGCCTCGAAATCGCCGTACGCCACGAACCCGCGGGCGTGGACCACGCGCTCGGGGATGCGCTCGCGGTCGAAATGGCTGATCTTCTCGAGGAACTGGTAGTTCTCCAGGGTGGCCGGGCCGCGGGCACCGACGGTCCGGGAATTCTGGTTGTCGTACACCTGGTGGCCCTGGCGGTTGGTCAGGACGGGCCGGTCGTCCCCTTCGGCGGGCGGCTGGCTGGCGACATCAGTCATGCGGTGCTCCTCACGGTGGACTCTCAACAACGGTTGTTTTGAGTAGTTCAAAACAAACGGTACAGTGGTAACCATGCCGACTGCATCCACTTCCGTCCCCGACATCGATGTGCTAAAGCACACGATCCGGGCGTCGGGGCTGAAGGTGACGGCGCCCCGGGTCGCGGTGCTGCGCACCCTGCAGCACCTCCCGCACTCGAGCGCCGAACGCGTGTTCGACCGCGTGAAGGACGAGTTGTCCGGGACGTCCCCGCAGGCGGTATATGGAATCCTGGCGGCCTTCACGGGAGCCGGCATCGTCCGTCGATTCGATCCTCCGGGTTCCCCCGCCCTGTTCGAATGCAGGGTCGGGGACAACCATCACCACCTCGTCTGCGTGGCGTGCGGGACCATCAGGGACGTGGATTGCGTGATCGGGGAAGCGCCCTGCCTGGAGCCGTCCGACGATTCCGGGTTCACCGTCTTCGCCGCCGAAGTGACGTTCAACGGCTTGTGTGAGCAATGCCGCGCCGCCGCCTCGGCCACCGACGACCCGTAGCCGGGAAACACCCACCAACCACCGGCCGATCATCGGTCCGGTGACCCACCGTACGGGCACCCACCCACCAGCCTGGTGCGGTCATGCCCGAAATCGACCGAGAAGGAAGAACCCTTGACCCTCATCGCCCCCACCACCCGCCCCGATGTCCGCCCCGCCTCCCCCGGCAGGCTGCCGGCGTCCCCGCTCGGCGGGAGCTACACCACGACGAGCCGCACGACACCCAGGAGCTTCCGGGCGCCCGGCACCTACGTCACGTCGAACGGGCCCGCACCCGCCACCTTCGGCAGCTATGTCACCACCGAGGTCCGACGCCCGGTGTCCGGCGGCTCGTACACCTACGTCGGCTAGCAGGGCCGCGGCATCGACCGACAGTACGACGTCGGTGAGGGCCGGTGCCGGAGCGTCCGCTCCGGCACCGGCCCTCGGCGTCTCAGGTGAAGACGTGGAGGAAGCGGAGAAACACGGAGGCGGCGACGGCGATCCAGGTCAGGACGATGATCGGTGCCACCCAGGCCGCCAGGCTGCGCGTCAGGCCGGCGGGGGCGGGAATGATGCCGTGGACCAGGTTGCGGACGGTGGTGAGGATGACCAGGGGAACCATCGCCGACCACACGACCATGCAGTAGAGGCAGAGGATGTGGATGTCGAACAGGGCCTGGCTCCACAGCCAGGCCGCGAACACCGCACCGAGGGTGACGCCCACCTGCAGGCCCACCCAGTACCAGCGGCTGAACCGCGCCCCGGCGAGCAGGGCCATGCCGGTCGTGATGACGACGGTGAAGCCCACGAGCCCGATGAACGGGTTGGGGAAGCCGAAGAGCTCGGACTGCCAGGTCTCCATGACCTGCCCGCAGGACACCCACGGGTTGATGTCGCAGCTGGTCACGTGGTCGGGGTTCCGGTAGAGCTCGAGCTTCTCGAGGATCAGGATCCCGGCGGCGGCCCACCCGATGACACCGGTGGCGACGAGCATGGCCCCGAACGGGACCCTGCGCGCGAACCCGGGCACGGACACGTCATCCTGCCCACTTCCCGGGGATGATGTGACGTCGCTGGTGGTGTGAGCCATGATGCTCAGTCCGCGATGGCGGTCTCGATGAGGCTGCGGAATTCCTCGAGCGTGGCCGGCTGGATCTTCCGTCCCTCGAGGAAGAACGTCGGGGTCCCCTCGACGTTCAGCGCCATGCCGTCGTTCTTGTCGGCGTTCACGCGCTCCATGGTCGCCGGGTCGGCGATCGCTGCGTCGTAGGCCGCCATGTCCAGGCCGAGATCCTCCGCGAAGCCCCGGAACACCGGCGACCTGTCCTCGGAGGTGTGGCTCCACTCGGGCTGTGTCTCGTACATGCGCGCGTGCATCTCCTTGAACCTGCCCTGCTGGGCGGCGGCCTCGACGGCCGCGGCCGCGGTCTCGGAGTTCGGGTGGCCGGGCAGTGGGAAGTATCGGGAGACCACCGTCAGGTTCTCCCCGTACTCCTCGGAGAGGTCCTCCACCACGGGGTATGCGGCCAGGCAGGATTCGCATTCGAAGTCGAGGAACTCGACCAGCACGGCCTTCTCGTCCGGCGCCTGGGACAGGCGGTGGCTGTCCTCACGCACGACCTCCGCAGCGGTCGTACCGGCCGTCGGGCTGTCGTCCGCGCCCAGCGCGTTGAAGAGGAGCACCAGGCCGACGACGACGGCGGCGGCTGCCAACAGGCCGATCGCGATCCGGTTCGGCAGGCTCAGGCCCTTCGTCGTGTCGGGCGTCGCGCTGGGAGCGGGGGCGGGGGTCGGCACGGTGGGTGTCTCCTGGTCATGGAACGGCGTCGTCGCGCAGGTGCTTCGGACGGTTCGGCGGTCATTGCTCCTGCGCATCTTCAACAGTACCCGGCATCATGTACTGACCCGGGGCGCCGGGAAGAGCCGGCTACTCCCTCACGGAGGACGGGCCCAGGCGGTGAAGGACCCCCTGCTGACCTAGCGGAAGGACAGCGCGAGGCCGAGCATGGCCAGGGCGAGGAGGGGGAACAGCCAGTCGGTCACCTGGACCATGAGCCGCGCCCCCGTCCCGGTGCCGTCCGCCGTCCCGGAGAGCGGATCGGTGACGTCGTCGGCGCTCCCCGGGCGGGATGACCGGACGGTGTTCGTGATCGACAGGGCCACCATGACCAGGGCGCTGCCGACCACCCAGGGCAGCGGATCCATGGACAGCCAGGCCTCGGCCTGGTTCGTGGGGGTCACGACCGCCGAGAGGATCCCCGCCACAGCACAGGCAGCGGCAAGGGCCACGCAGACCCGGATGCGACGGACGACGGCGTCGAGGTAGAACGGCAGGAGAGCGACAAGCACGACCGGCGTGGCGAGGAAGGCCGCCTGCGCCGGGGACACCAGCAGCAGCTCCGACCGCGTCCAGGACACGACCGCCTGGTTGAAGAGCAGGAAGGCCAGGAGCCCCAGGAGCGACGGCCGCAGTGCGGTGCGGATCCAGTCGTGCTTCGGTGCGGCCGGGAGCTCGAGCGCGGCTGCGTAGTCCCGGGCGGGCCCGAACGCCTCCTCGGCCCGCTGGCCGGTGTCGCCGAGGAGTTCCCGGACGCTTGCGACGGTGTCACCGATGGCGCTCCCGTGCACCTGGCGCAGGCGGAGTTCCATGACGAGCTGATCGAACCACTTCTTGTCGCTGGTCTCCTGCGTCATGCCGGGGTCTCCTTCGTGAGCCGCTCGGGGTCGAGGTAACCGGTACTGGTGTCGGCGAAACGCCGCCAGTCAGCACACAGACGGGTGAGTTCGGCGCGTCCCTGATCCGTCAGTGCGAAGTACTTGCGGCCGGGGCCTCCGTCGCCGGCGCGCCATTCCGTGGTCACCAGCCCGGCGGTCTCGTAGCGGGACAGGAGCGGGTACAGCGTCCCGCCCTTGATGGTGCCGAACCCGTGACGCTCGAGCTCGCTGATGATGGCGTAGCCGTAGGACGGTCCCGCGGACAGGGCGCGAAGGGCCAGGAGACCCAGCGTGGCTCGCAGCCAGTCGCTCGGCCAGTCCACGCTGCCCGGGGTCGGGCGATCGGCACTCGGGACATCCATGACTAGATTGTCTATCTAAGTAGTTAGCCTGTAAAGAGGGCATCGTGCGGTCCGTGATCGTGGACCGCACCTCCAGGAAGGGAAGCAGCATGCCCGGCCTGCGCTGATCCGTTCTGCGGCGGGGCCCCGGCATCTACCCGGCGAGGTCGGCTTCCGAGTCGAAAGGCCCGACGACGACCGTGGTGCGCGGCGCCGCGGCGAGTTCCCGGGCCAGCGCCTGGACGTCCTCGGCGGTGACGGACCGGATGCGCTGGAGGGAGGTGTCCATGTCGACGAACTCGCCCGAGACGAGCTCGGACCGGCCGAGCCGCGACATGCGGGAGCTGCTGTCCTCGAGGGCCATGACCAGTCCGCCGGAGAGCTGCCCGACGGCCTTGCGGAGCTCCTCGGCGTCGATGCCGTCGGCGGCGAGCCGGTCCAGTTCGGCGCCGAGCAGATCGATGACCTGGGCGGTCTTGGCCGGCGAGCACCCCGCGTACATGCCGAAGTAGCCCGCGTCCGCGTAGGCCGCCGAGAACGAGTAGGTGGAGTAGACGAGGCCGCGCTTCTCGCGGATCTCCTGGAACAGCCGCGAGGACATGCCGCCCCCGAGGACGGCATTCAGGACGCTCATCGCGAACCTGCGCTCGTCGGTCGCCGTGAGGGAAGGACATCCGATCAGGATGTTCGACTGTTCGACGGCGCGCCGGATCACGTGGACGCCCGTCGCCCCCCTGACCGGCACTTCGGTGGTCCGGCGGCGCGGGACGGGCAGGGCACCCTCGTCGAGGGTCCACCCGGCGGACACGAGCGCTTCCTGCACGAGACGGCAGACGACGTCGTGGTCCAACCCGCCCGCGGCGGTGACGACGAGCTCGGCGGGCGTGTAGTAGCGGCGGTAGTGGGCGAGGACGGACTCGCGCGGCACCGCGCGGATCGCCTCGGGGGTTCCGCCGATCGGCCGGCCGAGGGGGTGCTCCCCCAGCACCAGCTCGACGAACCGCTCGTGCGCCACGTCCGCGGGATCGTCGCTGTCCATCGCGATCTCCTCGAGGATGACGTCGCGCTCCTGCTCGAGTTCCTCGGGGTCGAGCACGGCGGAGGTGACCATGTCCGCGATGACGTCGATGGCCATCGGCAGGTCCGAGTCGAGGACCCGCGCGTAGTAGCAGGTGTTCTCCTTCGCGGTGGCGGCATTGGATTCGCCGCCCACCTCGTCGAAGGCGGACGCGATGTCCATGGCGCTGCGACGCGTGGTCCCCTTGAACAGCAGGTGCTCGAGGAAGTGGGTGGAGCCGTGCTGGCCGTCGGCCTCGTCGCGGGACCCGACGCCCACCCAGAAGCCGATGGTCGCGGAGCGCTGGCCCGGCATCGCCTCGGTGAGCACGCGCACGCCGCCGGGCAGCACGCTGCGCCGCACCACGTTGCCGCCGGGATCACCGGCCACGAACGTGGGATCGGCACCCTCCGCACCGGTGTGGGTGGTGGGCAGCAGGGGAAGGGACACTACGGAGGACAGGGACATCCTGGTCTTTCTGGTCTGTCGACTGGGCAGGGAACGGCAGACGGCCCCGGCGCTGATCGAATCGATCGGCGTCGGGGCCGTACGGTGCTCAGGACGAGCGGGGCAACAGGTCAGTCGTCGCCCTCGGTGGCCTCGGGCAGCTCGATGCCGGCGTCCTCGGAGAGATCCTCCGCGACGACGGGCGAGAGCGAGAGCTTTCCGCGGTCGTCGACCTTGGTGATCTCGACCTGGATCTTCTGGCCCACGGAGACGATCTCGTCGACGTTGTCGACGCGCTTCCCACCGGCGAGCTTGCGGAGCTCGGAGATGTGCAGCAGGCCGTCCTTGCCGGGGGTGAGCGAGACGAAGGCGCCGAAGGTCGTGGTCTTGACCACCGTGCCCAGGTAGCGCTCACCGATCTCGGGGACCTGCGGGTTGGCGATGGCGTTGACGGCGGCGCGGGCGGCTTCCGCCGACTCGCCGTTCGTCGCGCCGATCAGCACGGTGCCGTCGTCCTCGATCGAGATGTCCGCTCCGGTGTCCTCCTGGATCTGGTTGATCATCTTGCCCTTGGGGCCGATGACCTCGCCGATCTTGTCCACGGGGATCTTCACCGAGATGATCCGGGGTGCGAACTCGGAGAGCTCGTCCGGGGTGTCGATCGCGGCCTGCAGCACGCCCAGGATGTGCAGGCGCGCCTCGCGGGCCTGCTTCAGGGCGGCGGCGAGCACGGACGCGGGGATGCCGTCGAGCTTCGTGTCCAGCTGGATGGCCGTGACGAACTCCGACGTTCCGGCGACCTTGAAGTCCATGTCGCCGAAGGCGTCCTCGGCACCGAGGATGTCCGTCAGCGCCGCGTAGCGGGTCTGGCCGTCGACGACGTCGGACACGAGGCCCATGGCGATGCCGGCGACCGGCGCGCGGAGGGGGACACCGGCGTTGAGCAGCGACAGCGTGGAGGCGCAGACCGAGCCCATCGACGTCGAGCCGTTGGAGCTCAGCGCCTCGGAGACCTGGCGGATCGCGTACGGGAACTCCTCGCGGGTGGGCAGGACGGGCACGAGGGCGCGCTCCGCCAGTGCTCCGTGGCCGATCTCGCGGCGCTTCGGCGAACCGACGCGGCCGGTCTCACCGGTGGAGTAGGGCGGGAAGTTGTAGTTGTGCATGTAGCGCTTGCGCGTGACGGGCGACAGCGAGTCGATCTGCTGCTCCATCTTGAGCATGTTCAGCGTGGTGACACCCAGGATCTGGGTCTCGCCGCGCTCGAAGATGGCGGAGCCGTGCACGCGCGGCAGGACCTCGACCTCGGCGGTGAGCTTGCGGATGTCGCTCAGGCCACGGCCGTCGATGCGGACCTGGTCCTTGAGGATGCGCTGGCGGACGACGGCCTTGGTCAGCGAGCGGAAGGCTGCGGAGAGCTCCTTCTCGCGTCCCTCGAACTGGGCGCCGAGGGCGTCCATGAGCTCGCCCTTGAGGGCGTCGGAGGCGCTTTCGCGCTCCTGCTTGTCGGCGATCTGGAAGACCTGCCCGAGCTTCTCGGCTCCGGCGGACTCGACGGCGGCGTAGACGTCGTCCTGGTAGTCGAGGAACACGGGGAACTCGACGGTCGGCTTCGCGGCGCGGGCCGCGAGGTCGGCCTGCGCCTCGCACAGCGCGCGGATGAACGGCTTGGCGGCCTCGAGGCCGTCAGCGACGATCTCCTCGGTGGGGGCGGTGGCGCCGTTCTCCTTGATGAGGGTCCACGAGTTGTCGGTGGCCTCGGCCTCGACCATCATGATGGCGACGTCGTCACCGGCGATGCGCCCGGCGACCACCATGTCGAAGACCGAGTTCTCGAGCTCGGAGTGCTTCGGGAAGGCGATCCACTGGTCGGAGCCGCTGCCGTCGGAGACGAGGGCGACGCGGACGCCACCGATCGGTCCCGAGAAGGGCAGGCCGGAGAGCTGCGTGGACATCGACGCCGCGTTGATGGCGACGACGTCGTAGCGGACGTCCGGGTTGATCGCGAGGATGGTCACGACGACCTGGACCTCGTTGCGCAGTCCCTTGACGAAGGCGGGGCGCAGCGGGCGGTCCATGAGGCGGCAGGCCAGGATGGCTTCGGTCGACGGGCGGCCTTCGCGACGGAAGAACGAGCCCGGGATGCGGCCCGCGGCGTACATGCGCTCTTCGACGTCGACGGTCAGCGGGAAGAAGTCGAAGCCTTCGCGCGGGTGCTTCCCGGCCGTCGTGGCCGAGAGCAGCGCGGTGTCCTCGTCGATGTAGACCATGGCGGAGCCGGCGGCCTGCTGGGCGACACGCCCGGTCTCGAACCGGACGAGGCGTGTTCCGAAGCGACCGTTGTCGATCACTGCTTCGGCGAACTGAATTTCGGGACCCTCCAAGAGAGTCACCTCCGTTTCCTGGTAGGCGGAGGCAATCGGCACCCGACGTGGCCCGTCCCTCATGGACGGCCCACAGCACCCGGTCTTCGATCGAGATCCACGGAACTGCCGGTCCGGCGTTCCGGAGACCACTACCGAGGACCGCGAATGCGTGGTGCCGGTTGACTCCTGTTATGCGTGGGGTACTTCGATGCTGTGTCCAGCAAGAAGGCGGCTCCCCCTCCCGGGGAGAGGGTGCCGCCTTCCGATGCTACTTATCGACGCAGACCCAGGCGCTCGATGAGCGACCGGTAGCGCGTGATGTCGGTGTCCCGCAGGTAGTCCAGCAGGCGACGGCGACGACCGACGAGAAGAAGCAGGCCACGACGCGTGTGGTGGTCGTGCTTGTGCATCTTCAGGTGCTCGGTCAGGTCGAGGATACGGCGGGAAAGCATCGCGATCTGCACCTCGGGTGAACCGGTGTCACCTTCGGCCAGAGCGTATTCCTTGATGATTTCCTGCTTGATGGCGGCGTCAAGGGCCACGAGTAACTCCTAGAGTTGTACCGTGAACATGTGCTGAGCATCGCTTGCACGACGACACAGAAAAATCCAGCCACCACGGACTGCAGCCGGATCTTCCCCAAGTCTAGCGTCTGGGCTGATGTTCTGTCGAAAGCAGGCCGCGCGCGCGGTCGACGTCGAGCCTCATCTGCTCGATCAGCGCCTCGGGCCCCGTGTAGGTCACCTGCCCGCGCAGCCGCTCGACGAATTCGACGACCACGGACTGCCCGTACAGGTCGAAATCCTGCACACGTTCCGGCGGACGGTTGATGACGTGCGCCTCGACCTGGCGGTCCACGCCGTCGAACGTGGGATTGGATCCGACGGAGATGGCGGCGGGCCAGCGCGTCCCCGCCTGGTCGATGAGCCAGCCAGCGTAGATGCCGTCGGCGGGGATGAACCCCTGCGCGGACGGGGCCAGGTTCGCCGTCGGGTAACCGAGTTCCCTGCCCCGGGCCGCCCCGTGCACCACTTCGCCGCGCATGCGGTGGAGCCGTCCGAGGACGCGCGCCGCGGTCCCCACGTCACCGGCCACCAGCGCCTCACGGACCCAGGTCGACGAGCAGCGACGGTCGCCGTCGGCGTCCGTGGCATCCGCCGGATAGCTGGCACCGAAGTCGTCGATGGTGATGACCTCGAAGCCGAGGGTGCGGCCGAGCTCACGCATCGTGTCGAGATCCCCGCTGTTGCCCCTGCCGAACCGGACATCGTGGCCGATGACCACGGCCTTGGCCCTGAGCGCCCGCACGAACACGCGCTCCACGAATTCCTCCGGCGAATTGGAGGCGAGGTCGAGCGTGTAGTGCATCATCAGCAGGGCGTCGATGCCGGTCTCGGCGAGGGTCTCGACGCGGTCGTCGAGCCCCATGATCAGTTCCGGCGCGGAGTCGGGACGGTGGACCTGTGCGGGATGCGGGTCGAAGGACACGACGACGGCCGCAGCGGATCGTTGCCGCGCCGCTTCGACGACCTGCTGCAGGACGCGCTGATGCCCCCGGTGCACGCCGTCGAAGTTGCCGAGCGTCAGGACGGAGGGCCCGAAGTCCTCGGGCACGCTGTCCAGGTCTCTCCAGTAGTACACGCATCTCCTTCGCGATTCGGCCGGACCCCCGGGACCGCGGTGTGGTCCGGCGGGTCGATCGCCGATCCCATTATGGCCGACGGCCCCGTCCCGCACGGCATCGCGCACCCGCTCCCGGGGTGCGGTCCCCGCTAGGCGCGCTGGGAGAACTCCTTGCGGAGCTCGCTGGTCTTCGCGATGTACTTGTGCCAGACGAGCAGGGCCGCCGGGAAGGCCAGTTCGATGACCATGAGGATGATCAGGAGGTAGTTGGGGGTGCCGGAGAACGCCCACGACAGGACGCGTCCGATACCGCCGACGAACACCATGAGGCACACCAGCCAGAGCATGTTGGCCCACTGGAACTTGATGGCGATGGTGATGAAGGCCGCGCCGACACCCACCATCATGGCCGAGTAGAACCGGAACTGGCTTTCGAGGGTGGGGTTGACGGGGGTGCCCTCGGTGTCCGGCAGGCCGGCCGTGCCGAGGATCAGGTAGTAGACGCCGAAGGCGGCGAGGGCCAGTCCCACCAGGACGACGACGGTGCGGAATACGTTCCAGTCGCCACCCGTGGACGCTGCCTTGCCTGCCTTCTTCCCCTTGGCCGGGGCCCCGGACGTGGGGGTGCCTGCCCTGGTGCCCGCCGCCGGCCCGGAGGCCGATGTCCCGGTGCCCGAGGTCCCGCTACCGGTCGCGGGGGTCGCGGCGCGCGACGAGGAGGGGGCCGATCCGGCGCCGTCGCGCCCGTTGGCGTCGGACCCCGCGGGCCGCCCGCCGGGCGCGGAGGAGTTGTCGTGCTCGGGGGTGTTGCTGGTCATGTCGGCTCCCTGGAGGCAGGCTGGATGGTGCTCTTCCGCCATACTCTCACGGTGCGGCGTGCGCCCAGGGGCGGATGCGACGGAATCCCCCGGACCACGTGTTCGGCTACGATCTGCCGTCGCGCGGGGTCCGGCCCGGCTGGTTCCTGCGCAGCCAGAGAAGGCCCAGGACCGGCAGGATGAGCGGGACGAACCCGTAACCGCGGCCGAAGGCCGACCACACCGTCTCGCTCGGGAACGCCTGTGCGTCGAAGACGCTGAGGAGCCCCACCGCGACGACGCCCACGAGTTCCGTGGTCACGGCGATGACGGATATCCGGTACGCCCGGGCGCCGGGCCGTGCGAGGGAAACGGTGGCGACGATGTACACCACGGCTGCGACCGCCGAGAGCAGGTACGCGAGCGGGGCTTCACCGAACTTCGTCGCGATCTGGAACCCGGCCCTGGCGGTCGCCGCGAGGGCGAACACGCCGTACACGGCGATCAGGAGCCGCCCGGGCCCGCTCGCGCGGCCGGCGCCGTCCGGAGCGGTCGCGGCGGATGCTGCCCCGTTCCCCTGCCTGCTCCTCTGCCTGGTCACAGTCCAGCCACCCCGTCCCAGATCTGCTCCATGCGGAAGAGCATGACGAAGACCGTCAGCCCCGCCGCGGCCAGCACGAAATTGCTCCAGCGGGTCTTCTCGAGGATGGCCCACCAGAACGCCCCGACGGGCACGAGGAGCGCGGTGAGGAGGTAGCCCCAGAACTCCCAGGCTTCCCCGAGGACCGGCTCCCCCGCGAGCTGCCGGATCACGGCTCCGACGGCGTAGGCGAGGAGGAAGAGTTCCACGGCGGCGATCGAGAGGATGGTGATGTCGTTGGGCGGCCGGCGCAGCACACCGGCCCCGAGGCAGAGTGCCGCGGAGACGGCGCACACGATCACGCCGACGAGGAGGAAGGGATCCACGCCTACTCCTTGCCGCCCGGAGCGAAGACCAGGACGGTCCGGGCCGCTCCCCCGCGGTTCTCGAGCAACGCAACGAGCGTGCCGTCCGGCGCGAAAGCCGCGACCGTTTCGTCCGGGTCCGTGTTCGGTGCCACCTTCCGGCCGTGGGACACGTCGGCGGTCTCGGTGTCCGAGAGTTCCCTGACCGGGAACAGGGCCCGCCCGGCGTCGTCGAGCGGGAGGACCTCCAGCTCCTCGGCCAGCTGCTCCAGGGTGCGTGCCTGCCCGATGGTGTACGGGCCCACCTGGGTCCGTCGGAGGGCCGTGAGGTGGCCGCCCACCCCGAGCGCCGCACCCAGGTCCCGGGCGAGGGCACGGATGTAGGTCCCGGAGCTGCACTCGACGGTGACGTCGACGTCCTGGAGGCGGCCGTTGCTCGCGCGGCGGATCGCGTGGATGTCGAAGCGGTGGATGGTCACCGGACGCGCGGGGAGGTCGACCTGCTCGCCGGAGCGGACCCGTGCGTACGATCGCTCGCCCTTGACCTTGATGGCGCTCACGCTGCTCGGGACCTGCTGGATCTCGCCCGTGAGCGCGGCGACGGCGGTGCGGATCTCCTCCTCCGTCACCGCTGCGGCGATACTCCCGCCGGTGACCTCGCCCTCGGCGTCGTCGGTGAGGGTGGACTGTCCCAGCCGGATGGTGGCGGTATACGTCTTGGTGGTGCCCACGATGAAGGTCAGGAGCCGGGTGGCGCGGTTGATCCCGACGACGAGGACCCCGGTGGCCATCGGATCGAGGGTGCCGGCATGGCCGACCTTCCGCGTCCCGGCGAGTCGGCGCAGGCGCCCGACGACGTCATGACTGGTCCAGCCCTGCGGCTTGTCCACGATGATCAGCCCTGAGTGGACCTGCCCGGCATTCACGCCTCCCAGTATATGGTCCGTATCGGGACCCCCTGTGCGCGATAGCATCCTCCGTATGCCCTCCCCTCCAGCCCACGTGGTGAACGTCCCGGTCAACCAGATCCGCGAGATCACGCAGGCGGCCTGGGCCACACCCGACGCCATCGTGCTCAGCATCGGCGAGCCGGCCTTCCCGGTGGCACGGCACGTCCTCGAGGCGGGGATGGCCGCGCTGGACAGGGACGACACCAACTACACCCCCAACGCCGGGATCGCGCCGGCCAGGGCTGCCTTCGCCGGACGGTTCGCGCAAACGTCGGGGGTCGACGACGATCCGTCGCGCGTCTTCGTCGTCGCCGGCGCGCAGCAGGGACTGCACCTGGCGCTGAGCACGCTGATCGGGGCAGGGGACGAGGTGCTCCTCCCGGATCCGGGATATCCCACGTTCACCATGACCGTCGGCCTGCTCGGCGGCGTGCCGGTGCCCTACCCCCTGGTGCCCGAGCACGATTTCCAGCCGCGGATCGAGGACCTGCGGGGACTCGTCACCGGACGGACGAAGGTCCTCCTGCTGAATTCCCCCTCGAATCCGCTGGGCTCGGTGTTCGACCACGAACTCACGCGCGAGCTCGTGCGGTTCGCGCACGAACAGGATCTGTGGGTCGTGTCCGACGAATGCTACGAGGCCTTCACCTACGACGTCCCCCACGTCAGCCCGGCACGCTTCGACGCCGGCGGGCCGGAGGCGGTACCGGAGGCCCGAGAGCCACGCGTCATCACGTCGCTGACGCTGTCCAAGACCTACGGCCTCACGGGCCTGCGGATCGGGGCGCTCGTCACTCCGCCGGGCATGGAGCCGCTGCTCAGCAACATCATGGAGGCCACGGTGTCCTGCGTCTCCGCGGCGTCGCAGTATGCCGCCGTGGCCGCCCTCACCGGGCCCCAGGACTACGTGTCCACGGCGCTGCGGCACTACCGTGCCAACCGGGACGCGGCGACCGCGGTCCTCGACGGTCTGGGCATCGGCTATCTGGACGCCCGCGGCGCCTTCTACCTGTGGGCCGACCTCTCGCACGCGAGCGGCGGTGACGTCCGTGCCTGGACGCGCTCGTTCCTCGCGGACCACGGGGTGGCGTTCGCCCCCGGCACGGCCTTCGGCGCCCGCGGCGAGGGATGGGTGAGGATCGCCCTCTGCGGCCGGACGGAGGAGCTCGTGGAAGGACTCTCCCGGCTCCCCTCCCCGCCGCGGACCTGACCGGCTCCGGGGACGCGAAAGGCAGCCGCCCCGTGGGGTCGGCTGCCTTGTGCGTCGTAATCCAGGACGGGTCAGGGACTAGCGCGCTGCCTCGTCGTCCTCCGACGTGCGGTACGGATCGGCGTCACCCGCGAAGTTGGCGCCCTGCGCGATCGCCGCCACTTCGGCGTCGCGCTCGCGCGCCTTCTGCAGGAGTTCCTCGAGGTGGCTGGCGTTGACCGGCACCTCGTCGGGGACGAACTCGAGGGTCGGCGTGAGGCGTGCCGTGATGTTCTTGCCGACCTCGGACCGCAGGACGCCGCGGGCGGACTCGAGCGCCATCCGCGTGGCCTGCTGCTCCTCCGCGTCGCCGAGCACGGTGTAGTACAGGGTCGCGTGCTGGAGGTCGTTCGTGACGCGGGAGTCCGTGATGGTCACGGCTTCCAGCCGGGGGTCCTTCACGCGGCGCCGCAGCGCCTCGGCGACGATGACTTTGATGCGCTGCGCGAGCCGCGCGGCGCGGGCCGGATCTGCCATTGCTGTTACTCCTACTGAAGCTGGTCTGAAGAGGAATCCGCGAGGGGTTCCGGCGGTCCGACGGGTCGGGCGCCCTGGAGGACCAGGGCGCCCGACCTGCCTACCTGCTAGGCGCGGGGCTTCTCCCGCATCTCGAAGGTCTCGATGGTGTCGCCTTCCTTGACATCGTTGAACGAACCGAGGCCGATACCGCACTCGAAGTCCGTACGGACCTCCGTGGCGTCGTCCTTGAAGCGCTTGAGCGAATCCACGGAGAGGTTGTCTCCGATGACCTTGCCGTCGCGCAGGACACGGGCCCTGGTGTTGCGTCGGATGATGCCCGAACGGACGATCGAACCGGCGATGTTGCCGAACTTCGAGGAGCGGAACACCTCGCGGACCTCTGCGGTACCGAGCTGCACCTCCTCGTACTCCGGCTTGAGCATGCCCTTGAGGGCCAGCTCGATGTCGTCGATCGCGGCGTAGATGACCGAGTAGAAGCGCATGTCGACGCCTTCACGCTCGGCGAGGTCCGCCACGCGCTCCGCCGGCTTCACGTTGAAGCCGATGATGATCGCGTTGTCGACAGTGGCCAGGTTGACGTCGTTCTGCGTGATGGCACCGACGCCACGGTGGATGACGCGCAGCTGCACGCCTTCCCCTACGTCGATCTTGAGCAGCGAGTCCTCCAGGGCCTCGACGGCACCCGACACGTCACCCTTGAGGATGAGGTTGAGGGTGTCGACCTTGCCCTCGGCGACCGCCTGGTCGAAGTCCTCGAGGCTGATGCGCTTGCGGCGCTTCGCGAGGGCCGCGTTCCGGTCCGCCGCTTCACGCTTCTCGGCGATCTGGCGGCCGGTGCGCTCGTCGTCGGTGACGAAGAACGTGTCACCTGCACGGGGCACGTTGGACAGGCCCAGGACCTGGACAGGACGCGAGGGTCCCGCCGTCGTGACGACGTCGCCGTTCTCGTCGAACATCGCCCGCACACGACCGTGGGCCGTGCCGGCGACGATGGTGTCACCGACGTGCAGCGTTCCGGACTGGACGAGGACGGTGGCAACCGCACCGCGGCCCTTGTCCAGGTTCGCCTCGATCGCGATACCGCGGGCGTCCTTGTTCGGGTTGGCCCGCATGTCCAGCGCGGCGTCGGCGGTGAGCAGGACGGCCTCGAGGAGTTCGTCGATACCCATGCCCTGCAGCGCCGAGACGTGCACGAACATGGTGTCGCCGCCGTACTCCTCGGGAACGAGGCCGTACTCGGTGAGCTGGCCCTTCACCTTGTCCGGGTTCGCGCCTTCCTTGTCCATCTTGTTCACGGCCACGACGATCGGCACGTTGGCCGCCTGTGCGTGGTTCAGCGCCTCGACCGTCTGCGGCATGACGCCGTCGTCGGCCGCGACGACGAGCACCGCGATGTCCGTGACCTTCGCACCACGGGCACGCATGGCGGTGAACGCCTCGTGGCCGGGGGTGTCGATGAAGGTGATGGCGCGGGTCGCGTCCTCGTGGACGTGCTGGATCTGGTAGGCACCGATGTGCTGGGTGATGCCACCGTGCTCGCCCTCGACGACCTTGGTGTTGCGGACGGCGTCGAGCAGTCGCGTCTTACCGTGGTCGACGTGGCCCATGACCGTGACGACCGGCGGACGTGCCTCGAGCTGCTCGTCGCCCTCGGCTTCCAGCTCCGCATCGAAGTCGATGTCGAAGCTGCTGAGGAGCTCGCGCTCCTCGTCCTCGGGCGAGACGACCTGGATCAGGTAGCCCAGCTCGGTGCCGAGCACCTGGAAGGTGTCCTCGTCGAGGGACTGCGTCGCCGTCGCCATCTCACCGAGGTGGAACAGCACGGTGACCAGTGCGGCGGGGTTCGCCTCGATCTTGTCGGCGAAGTCCGTGATGGACGAACCGCGGCGCAGGCGGACGATGGTGTTGCCGTCTCCACGGGGTACGCTCACGCCACCCAGCGAAGGAGCCGACATCTGCTCCAGTTCCTGCCGCTTTGCACGCTTCGACTTGCGCTGCTTGCCGCGACCGGCGCCACCCTTGCCGAAGGCGCCGGCCGTGCCGCCGCGTCCGCGGCCGCCCTTGCCGAAGCCGCCGCCGGCGGGTGCCCCACTCGGGCTGTTGGGTGCTCCACCGGGTCCGCGGCGCGGACCGGCTCCGGCACCGGGGGCTCCACGGCCGGGGGCGGCGGGACGCTCGGTGCGGTTCGGCATCATGCCGGGAGTGGGACGCGAGCCCGGGGCTCCTGCGGGTCGGGGTGCACCCGGACGCGGAGCGCCGGGACGCGGTCCACCGGCACCGGCGGCCGGACGGGGTCCACCCGCACCGGCTGCCGGACGGGGTCCACCGGCGCCGGCGGCGGGACGCTGCTGTGCATCGTCACGACGACCGGGGCGGGGCATGCCCTGCGACGGGGCGAACGGGTTGTTGCCCGGACGCGGGGGACGATCCGACCCGCGCTCGGCACCACGATCGGTGTCGCCGCGGCGCGAGCCCATGCCCTGTGAGGGCGCGAACGGGTTGTTGCCGGGACGGGGTGCGCCGCCGGGACGGGCACCCGACGGGCGCGTCGTCCCCGCCGACGGTGCGGCGGGAGGGGTTGCCGGACGGGGCGCGGGACGGGTGCCCTCGCTCGAGTCCTCGGCCCGGGGGGTCTGCTGCGCCGACGCGGATGCGTCCTGCGCTGCCGGTGCAGGGGTGCTCGGTGCGGCCGGAGCCGGGGCTTCCGGTGCTGCCGGAGCGGGAACGGAGCCGTTGGAGAACGGCGACGCCTGGGGTGCAGCCGGCGCGGCCGGGGCCGGGGCGGGCGGTGCTGCGGGCTCAGCCGGTGCGGGCGTCTCGGGAGCCGCCTGGGCGGCACCGGGCTTCGGACCCGGCGAAGGCGCCGAGGGTCGCGTCGGTGCGGGGGCTGCCGCGGCCTGGGAGGCGCCGGCATTCGGGAAGGCGCCGCGAAGCTTCTTCACGACGGGGGCTTCAATGGTGGATGACGCGGAACGGACGAATTCGCCCAGTTCCTGCAGTTTTGCAACTGCGTCCTTCGAGGTTATACCGAGCTCTTTCGCGAGCTCGTGTACGCGGACCTTGGCCACATTTCTCCTGTCTCGGTCCGCACCGAGTCAGGCACGAACCGTCTATTTCCTACTGCTGATCCCAGTCGCAAGCGCGTCTGGCAGATCGAATGCCGAGCGCAACGGATTGATCATCGTTGCGCACTCATCGCTGGGTGCTCATCGGGTTTCCATGAGGGTACTGACCCGCTTTCAGGGAGGACGGTGGGTACGGGGCGTCCGTCTCGACGCTCCAGGTATGCGTGGAAGGACGCTGCGAACTGGGCAGTGTCCACCGGCCCGCGGAAGGCCCTGTTGAAGGCTTTCCGCTTGACCGCTGTTTCCATGCATGCCGGGTCGGGGTGCAGCCAAGCACCCCGTCCGGATAGCCGGCGCCGCTCATCGATGACGGCAGTAATCTGGCCGTCGATCGGTCGTGCAACAACCCGCATCACGTGTGACTGGCGGTCCCGCCGGCGGCATCCCACGCAGGTGCGTATCGGATGTGCGTCCATCGGTCGGTGCCCGGAATCGTTGCGGCGTACAGCCACTTCCGGGCGCGACTGGGCAGCAGTCCCTTCCATTCTACCCCTTCCGATGCCGCTGCCCGACCCGCCGGCCTAGGCCTTCGCCGACGCGGCCTGCTGCGCGGCGTCGGACACGATGTCGATCCGCCAGCCCGTGAGCTTGGCGGCGAGGCGGGCGTTCTGGCCTTCCTTGCCGATCGCCAGGGAGAGCTGGTAGTCCGGGACGACGACGCGCGCCGAGCGGGTGGCTTCGTCGGTGATCGTCACGGAGGTCACGCGCGACGGCGAGAGTGAACTCGCGATGAAGGCGGCGGCGTCGTCGTTGTAGTCCACGATGTCGATCTTCTCGTCGTTCAGCTCGTTCATGACCGCACGGACGCGGCTGCCCATCTCGCCGATGCAGGCCCCCTTGGCGTTGACGCCCGGGATGTTCGCCTTCACCGCGATCTTGGTGCGGTGCCCGGCTTCGCGGGCGAGGGCGACGATCTCGACCGTCCTGTCGGCGATCTCGGGCACCTCCAGCTCGAAGAGCTTGCGCACGAGGCCGGGGTGCGAGCGGGACAGGGTGATGGAGGGTCCCTTCATGCCGCGGTGCACGTCGACCACGAACGCGCGCAACCGGGTTCCGTGCAGGTACTTCTCCCCCGGCACCTGCTCCGGCGGAGGCAGGACCGCCTCCACCGAGCCGAGGTTGACCTGGATCATGTGCGGGTTGGTGCCCTGCTGGATCATCCCGGCGACGAGTTCGCCTTCCTTGCCGCGGAACTCCCCGAGGATGTTGTCGTCCTCGGCATCCCGCAGGCGCTGGAGGATGACCTGGCGTGCGGTGCTCGCCGCGATGCGTCCGAAGCCGGTGGGCGTGTCGTCGAACTCGCCGACGGGGGCGCCGTCCTCGTCCTTCTCCGTCGCCCAGATGGTGACGTGCCCGGTCCGGCGGTCGAGCTCGGCGCGGGCGGTCTCGTGGGAGCCGGGCGAGCGGTGGTACGCGATGAGCAGTGCCTGCTCGATCGTGGGAACCAGCTTGTCGAGGGGGATCTCGCGCTCGTGCTCGAGGAGTCTCAGCGCGCTCATATCAATATCCATGTGGGTCTCCTTACGCGTGGTGCACGGCGCCGGAGATCTCCGGATCGGCCCCATCGCTGTCATCGTGGTGTTCATCCTCGAGATGCGCGAATTCGACCTGCACGGTCCCCTTGCGGATCTTGGAAAACTCGAGGGCGAGCGGCTCGCCCTGCTTGGGCTTCATGCCCTTCTTGACCGGCAGTTGCGGGATCAGCCGGATCCCGGTGTCGGACACCTCCTGCAGGCGGCCGAGGATCACGTCGCCGGTCACGGGCTTCACCTCGACCATGCGCCCCACATTGCGGCGCCAGTGCCGCGGTTCGGTGAGGGGACGGGAGACCCCGGGGGACGACACTTCGAGGTTGTACGGACGATCGTCGTCCTCCAGGCTGTCCATCGCCGTGGAGAGGTCCGTGGAGATGGCGGAGATCACATCGAAACCGACGCTCCCCGTGCTCTCCTCGGGCAGGTCCACGACGACGTGGACCGTGCGATGGGACCCTGCGACCTTGACCTCGACGTCCTCCAGGTACAGGTTGTGCTGGTCGACCACCGGCTTCAGTCTGGTCCTGAGGCGCTGCGCTTCGGCCTGCAGTTCGACCTCTGAGGCCGACCTGCTGGTCGAGGCATGATTTTCGTTCCCGGACCGGACCGCCATGGCTGCCTCCCACTCGATGATGTTGTGCTCCAAGAGTACCGACATTCCGCGGCACCGGCGGTATCGGCGGCCGAAACGGGGAGCGCCATGACATCATCGGGAACTGTGATGAAGCGGGCGGAGACGGACAGGCAGCAGGGCGGCGGAGGACGCCGCGGATCCCGCGCCGGACGCCTGGCGCGGCGCTCCCTGGGCCTCGTCGGTCTCTTCGCCGTGATGCTCCTCGTGGTCGGCGTCGGGCTGGGCGTCCGGTCCCCGGAGCCGCAGGAGCGCGTCCACTCCGTCTCCGAACAGGCGCAGCTCGACGCCGAGTACCGCTACCGTGCCGCCGCCGACCGGGCGCGCAGGGCGGCTGCGGACCCCCGACTGCCCCCGGGGACCACGGCGGAACTGGCCGCGGTCGCCGTCGACCTCGACGAGCAGGCGGACGCCGTCGCCCTCCCGCGCTCCTCCGGTCCGACGACGGAGGACGGTTCCTTGCCCCACGCCACCCCGCATCCGGACGGTCAGTCGGACCGCCCGGGTCCCGCGACGGCCCCGGCAGCGGGCACCGATGGCTCGGCCGACGCCGCGCCTGCCGATGCGCCCGCCGTGCTGACGGCCCTGCGCGACAGCGCACTCCGGAGCCTTCGGGACGCAGCCCTCGCGGACCCCGGTCCCGGCCGCGTGCTCGCGGCCGCCGGCGTGAACCAATGGCGGCACGCCCTGCAGCTCGGCCACACCCTGGGGATGGACCCAGGACTGCCCGCGGCCGGCTCGCTGTCCCCGGTCGACCTCGCCACCGGCACCGGCCCGTTCGCGGCCCTGGCCGCACCGACAGGACCGGCCGGCGCCGCACCCACCGGGTCCGCCGTCCCCACCGCTCCTGTTCCCACCGCTCCTGTTCCCACGACTCCTGTTCCCACGGCTCCTGTTCCCACGACTCCCGCCGAGTGCGCCGGGACCCCGCTCGGCCCCGACGCCGACCGCCAGGCCCTCCTCAATGCGAGGACCGCGGAGGATCAGGCGCGGTACGCGTACGAGGTCGCTGCAGCACTGATCCCGGAGCCCGCGCGGGCCCTGGACGCGGCGTCCACCCACCGGGAGGCAGCGGATGCCGCGGCCGACCGCCTCGCCGCCCTGTGCGTGCCCACGGACCCGACGCCGGCCGGCTATGCGATCGGGCCGGACTTCCGCGACGATCCCGTCGCCGCGATGCAGGCGATCGAGCAGGACCACACCGAGCTGTACGCGGGCCTCATCGCGACGGTCGGTCCCGAAGCCCGGGCCTGGGCCGTCACCTCGTTCAGCGCTGCCGCCCAGCGCAGCCTCGACGCCGGCGCGCCGCTGGAAGCCCTCCCCGGCCTGGCCGGCAGCGCTCCGGCACCGGACGCCGCCCCCGCGCAGACTCCCGAGAAGGTTCCCGTGCGGGCGACGGAGCAGCCCGGTGGGTAGCGACGCCGGGGCCGGGACGAGCGGGCGGTCGTCGGCCGCCGGCCGGCTCGCGGACCTCCCGGACCTCCCGCCGGCCCTGGTCCACTCCGCGAGGACGATCGAGGGCGGTGCCCGATGGACCCGCTCGTGGCACGGTCTCCTCGCGGAGAAACTCGACGCCTGGAACCTGGACCTCGACCTCCGTCCGGGACAGGCCGCCTGGGCGGGCCGGTGCGCCGTCGTCGTGCCGGTGCTGCAACGCACCGGTGGTGCGCCCGACGCCGTGCTCAAACTGAGCATCCCCCACGACGAGGCCCTGCCCGAGCCCGATGCGCTGACGCTGTGGGACGGGACGGGCGCGGTCCGCCTGCTGGCGTCGTCGCGCCCCGACTACGCGCTGCTGCTGCAGCGCCTCGACGGGGACCACTCGCTGCGGGACGTGCCGCTCGACGAGACCCCCGCGCCGTGGGGGGCGGTGCTGCGGCAGCTGTGCGTCCGGCCCGACGGCGGTGCGTCCTGGGCGGTCTTCCCCCACCTGGCGTCGGAGGCCGAGCAGTGGACGGACACGCTGCCCGCGCAGTGGGACGACCTCGGCGAGCCGTTCCCCCGCTGGCTCATGGAGGCCGCGCTGGAGGTCTGCCAGTCGCGCGGAGTCCTCGGCCGGCGGTCGGAGCGCGACGTCCTCGTGCACTCGGACCTGCACTACGACAATCTCCTGCCGTCCTCGCCGGACCGCCTCGGGGACTTCGTCGCGATCGATCCGAAGCCCGTGCTGGGTGACGCGGAGTACGCGGTGGCCCCCATGCTGTGGAACAGGCTCACCGAACTCGATCCTGCCGACCCCGCCGGCCACCTGCAGGCGCACTGCCGGGCGCTGGCGGCGGCCGCGGGCCTCGATGCCGAGCTGGCCCGGGGGTGGACCGTGGTCCGCGAGGTCCGCAACGCGCTGTCCTACCTGGCGCACGGACACGAAGGCGACGCCGACCGGTCGCTGTGGGTGGCGAGCTCGGTGCTCGGCCGGACGCTGGACGGACTGCCGCCCGTCGGAGCGCTGCCGTCCCTCTGACGGGCCCGGCCGGGCGTCAGCCTCCGGCGACCAGCGGGCGGAGGTTCTCGACCCAGACGTCGTAGCCGAGCTTGACGATCAGGGCACCGACGACCAGGAGGAACACGATCCTGATGAACCGGCTGCCCTGGCTGATCGCCATGCGGGACCCGGTGTAGCCGCCGGCCATGTTGGCGACGCCGAGCAGCAGCCCGAGGCCCCACAGGAGGGACCCGTTGGGCAGGAAGAACAGAAGGGCTCCGAAGTTGGTCGCCATGTTCACGATCTTGGCCTTGGCGCTGGCACCGAGGAAGTTGTAGCCCAGCAGCGTGACCATCGCGATGATCAGGAAGGACCCGGTGCCGGGGCCGATCAGCCCGTCGTAGAAGCCGATGACGAGGCCGATGGCGCACGCCGTCCCGTAGTGCCGGGCGCCCTCGTACCGCAGCCTGGTGAGCGTCCCGACGGAGGGCTTCAGGGCGGTGAACACCGCGACGCCGACGAGCGCCACCACGATGATCGGCTTGAAGACCGACGAGGGCAGCGACGACGCGAGGACGGCCCCGCCGAAGCTGCCGAGCAGCGCGACCCCCGCCATCGGCAGCGCCGTCCGCAGGTCCGGGTGGGCGCGCCGGTAGTAGGTGACGGCGCTCGTCGTCGTCCCGAAGATGGACCCCATCTTGTTGGTGGCCAGGGCCTCCACGGGCGCGATGCCGGGCACGAGGAGCAGTGCCGGGAGCTGCAGCAGGCCGCCCCCGCCGACGACGGCGTCCACCCAGCCGGCGGCGAACCCGGCGACGAGCACCAGCAGGATCGTGGCGAGGTGCAGCTCCTCGAGTCCCGAACCCCCCAAGGTCAGTGCGCGGTGAGTTCGCGCAGCAGCGCGGCGGCCTGGTCGACGGCCACGTTCTGCGCCTCGCCCGTGCGCCGGTCCTTGACCTCGAGCACGCCGTCCGCGAGCCCGCGCCCGACGACCACGATGGTGGGCACGCCGATGAGCTCGGCGTCGCCGAACTTCACCCCAGGGGAGACCTTGGGACGGTCGTCGTACAGCACGGTCAGGCCGGAGGACTCGAGCTCGGCCACGAGCTTCTCGGCGGCCTCGAACACCTCGGTCCCCTTGCCCGTGGCGACGATGTGCACGTCGGCGGGCGCGACGTTGCGGGGCCAGATGATGCCGCGGTCGTCATGGTTCGCTTCGGCGAGGGCGGCGAGGGCGCGTGTCACGCCGACGCCGTAGGAGCCCATGGTGACCGTGGCGAGCTTGCCGTTGCGGTCGAGGACCTTCAGGCCCAGCGCGTCGGCGTACTTCCGCCCGAGCTGGAAGATGTGGCCCATCTCGATGCCGCGGGCCGCGACCAGGGGCCCGGAGCCGTCGGGTGCCTCGTCGCCCTCGCGCACCTCGACGGCCTCGACGACGCCGTCCCAGGTGAAGTCGCGGCCGGCGACCAGGCCGAACACGTGCTTCCCGTGCTCGTTGGCGCCGGTGATCCACGGGGTGCCGCTGACCACGCGGGGGTCCACGAGGTACCGCAGGCCCGTGGTGGACCCGGCACCGAGGACGGCGGCGTCCGGCGTCAGGCCCGGGCCGATGTAGCCCTTCACGAGGCCCGGCTGCTTCCTGAGGTCCTCGTCGGTGGCGGCCTCGACGGCCACCTCCCCGCCGGTCTCCAGGTGGCCCGCGATGTTCGCCTCGATGCGCTTGAGGTCCACGGTGCGGTCGCCGGGCACGCCGACGACGACGATCTCGCGCTCCCCGGTGGGCAGGACGGCGGCGAGCACGACGTTCTTCAGGGTGTCGGCGGCCGTCCAGGGCCGGTCCCCGCGGGGGACCACGGTGTTCGCACCGGCCACCAGCGTGTCGATGGTCGGCGTGTCGGGGGTGTCCCGCACCTCGGCCGCAGGAGCGTCGGAGTAGTCCACGGCGTCCGGGACCACGGTCGTGACGGCCTCCACGTTCGCGGTGTAGCCGCCCGCCGAGCGGACGAAGGTGTCCTCGCCGATGGGCGTCGGGTGCAGGAACTCCTCGCTCTTCGATCCGCCCATCGCTCCGGCGGTCGCCGTCACGGGGATCACCTCGAGGCCCAGCCGCTCGAAGATCCGCAGGTAGGCCGCCCGGTGCAGCTGGTAGCTGGCCTCGAGGCCCTCGTCGTCGATGTCGAAGGAGTAGGAGTCCTTCATGATGAACTCGCGGCCCCGGAGGAGCCCGGCCCGTGGGCGTGCCTCGTCGCGGTACTTGGTCTGGATCTGGAACAGGTTCAGCGGCAGGTCCTTGTACGAGCTGTACAGGTCCTTCACGAGCAGCGTGAACATCTCCTCGTGCGTCGGCGCCAGGAGGTAGTCCGCGCCCTTGCGGTCCTGGAGCCGGAACAGGCCCTCGCCGTACTCCGTCCAGCGGTTCGTCGCCTCGTAGGGCTCCTTGGGCAGCAGCGCCGGGAAGTGGACCTCCTGGGCGCCCATGGCCTCCATCTCCTCACGGATGATGCCCTCCACGCGTGCGAGGACCTTCAGGCCCAGGGGCAGCCAGCTGTAGATGCCCGGGGCAGCGCGCCGGATGTAGCCGGCCCGGACCAGCAGGCGGTGGCTGGCGACTTCGGCGTCGGCTGGATCTTCACGCAGGGTGCGCAGGAAAAGGGTGGAGAGTCGTAAGACCACGCGGGTGTCCGTTCGTATTCATCGAGCACTGCTGAATCGAGCACTGCCATTCACTCCCCCGCCGTCCGGCGGGAAACAACAGGTACCAATCTAGCCGGTCCGCCTGCCCCGCCGCCGTCACCTGCGCGGAGGACCCGCCCTCAGAAGAGGATCGTCGCGAAGGTGTCCACCTGCTCGAATCCCACGCGCTTGTACGCCGCGATGGCGCGCGCGTTGTAGGAGTTCACGTAGAGGCTCACGGTGGGTGCCAGGGAGCGGGCGGCGACGACGACGCCGGCCATGTAGGCGGCGCTGAGTCCCCTGCCCCGGTGATCGGGGTTCACCCAGACTCCCTGCACCTGGACCGCCTGCGAGGACACGGTGCCGAGCTCGGCCTTGAAGATCACGGTGCCGTCGTCGTCGAACGCCGCGAGCGAATGCCGGCGGCCGATCAGCGAGGCGACCCGCCGGCGGTAGTGGTCGGACCCTCCGATGAACGGCGAGTAGCCCACTTCCTCCTCGAACATCGCGGCGCAGGCGGGCAGGAGGCGGTCGAGCTCATCAGGGCGCGTGAAGCGCAGATCGGGAGCGGGGCTGATGAGGGGGTCCGTGTCGATGGCCATGAGGGGCTGGGTGGGCCGGACGTCGAACGGCTCGGCGCTGTAGTCCTCGAGGGTGGACCACAGGTCCATGACACCCTCGGACAGGCCGAAGATCGAGGAGAAGGTGCGCCCCGACCGGCCGAGGTGGTCACCGAAGATGGCACCGGTCTCGTCCGTCACGCCCACCGGGACGAGGTTGACGCCGGCCCAGCAGGCGGCGCGGAGCTCGTGGTGGCGGAACATACCGATGACCTCGCCGCCGGCGAACGACGGCGCGGCGCTGCCTGTGACTTCGAGGTGCGAGGCGACGAAGACGTTGGCCACGGGATCCGCGTTGACGAGGGTCCAGAGGTCCGGGGTGTCCTCCTCGCCGAGCACCCGGAAGGACCACGGCCCTTCCGGGTCGGGCTGGGGCCTAGCTAACGGTAACCATGGGGCCACCCTGGCCAGCAGTTTCGCCATCAGCCTCCCCCATCTCCTCCGCGAGCCGCATGGCTTCCTCGATCAGCGTCTCTACGATCTGGTCCTCGGGCACGGTCTTGATGACCTCGCCCCGGACGAAGATCTGTCCCTTGCCGTTACCGGAGGCGACACCGAGATCGGCCTCGCGGGCTTCACCGGGTCCGTTGACGACACAGCCCATCACGGCCACGCGCAGCGGGACCTCCATGCCTTCGAGGCCGGCGGTCACTTCCTCGGCGAGGGTGTAGACGTCGACCTGCGCCCGGCCGCACGAGGGGCAGGACACGATCTCGAGCTTGCGGGGGCGCAGGTTGAGGGACTGCAGGATCTGGTTGCCCACCTTGATCTCCTCGACCGGCGGCGCGGAGAGGGACACGCGGATGGTGTCGCCGATGCCCTTGGACAGGAGCGCGCCGAACGCGGTGGCGGACTTGATGGTGCCCTGGAAGGCGGGCCCGGCCTCGGTCACGCCGAGGTGCAGGGGCCAGTCGCCGCGCTCGGCCAGGAGCTCGTAGGCCCGGACCATGATCACGGGGTCGTTGTGCTTCACGGAGATCTTGAAGTCGTGGAAGTCGTGCTCCTCGAACAGGGACGCCTCCCAGACGGCGGATTCGACGAGCGCTTCCGGGGTGGCCTTCCCGTACTTCTCCATGAGGCGCGGATCGAGCGACCCGGCGTTCACGCCGATGCGGATCGAGGTCCCGGCGGCCTTCGCGGCGTCGGCGATCTGCTTGACCTGGTCGTCGAACTTGCGGATGTTGCCCGGGTTGACGCGGACGGCCGCGCAACCGGCGTCGATCGCGGCGAACACGTACTTCGGCTGGAAGTGGATGTCCGCGATCACCGGGATCTGCGACTTCTTCGCGATGATCGGCAGCGCCGCGGCGTCGTCCGCCGAGGGGCAGGCGACCCGGACGATGTCGCAGCCGGTGGCCGTCAGTTCGGCGATCTGCTGGAGCGTCGCGTTGATGTCGGTGGTCGGCGTCGTCGTCATGGACTGGATGCTGATCGGGGAATCGGATCCCACGCCCACCGAGCCGACCTTGATCTGGCGGGTCTTGCGCCGGGGAGCGAGGACGGGCGGCGGTGCTGCTGGCATTCCTAGGTTGACCGAGGTCAAAACATCCTCCATGCTGGCGGCCCTGGCCGCACGTGTGACGACATACTTGATTTCATTATCCACCCGGCGTGGCGCTGCGTCGTCCTGCCGGGACACAGGTCACACGAGGTCCCGGAAGGCTCCGATCACGGGGTTCCAGGCGGTGGTCTTGACGGCGGAGATCGCCCCGGCCTGTGCGAACGGGTCCTCGCTCACGAGCTGGTTGAGGTCCGCCTCGGTCTCGGAGGCGAAGAGCAGGAGCGCCCCGGTGCCGTCGGCGAAGGGACCCGAGGCGAGGACGCGGCCGTCGCCGACGAGTCCTTCGAGCCACTGGCGGTGTGCCGGCCGGTGCTCGGCACGGAGGTGGTCATGGTCGGGGTTGTACACGTACTCGACGGCGTAGATACTCATGGGTTTCACCCTACGTGACTCCCAGCAGGTAGACCTTGACGATCGTCGCGACGCCGGCGGCCCACAGCAGGGAGGTCAGCGTGCCGATGATGAACCGTTCCGCCGCGGCAGGGGTCTCCTTCAGCTCGGCGTAGCGTCCGAGGGCCTTGACCGCCACGACATAGGCGATGGCGACGGGCTCGCCGCCGAGGATCGCGAGGGTGACGGAGAGTCGCTCGAGCACGCCGATGACCAGTCCGCCGCGGAGCACGCCCGGGGGCAGCGCGTCGATCGGAGCCTGGGGCGGGTGGGCCGGGGGCTCCGGGAGTTCGAGCTGCGGCTGGTCCGCGGGCTCGGGGAGTTCCCGGCGCCGTTCCGCGGTGTCCACCGATCGCGCCAGGCGCAGCACGAGCATAGTGACGGGCGAGCCCAGGCCTCCCGCTGCGACGAGGGCCACCGCGATCCACAGTGCGTCCACCGATGCCTCCCGAACCGTCGTCGACCGTGTCGCTCACCGTCGTCCGTCATGTCTACCGCACGCCACCCCCTGCGGAGCCAGGACTCAACCTGGCCGGTCGGTCCAGGCCAGGAGGCGTGCGGCCGCGTGGCGGACCGCGCGTTCCTCGTGCCAGGCCGCGCGGGCGGCCGCCTTGCTCACGGCCTGCGGACTGATGCCGAGGCTCCGCGCGACGACGGTCTGGGTACCGCGCTCGCCGGGCTGCAGCAGATCGAGGATGCGCCACTCCGCCTCGGACCGCGCGATGACGTGCCGGCCGAGCAGCGCGAGCACGCCCTCGGCCTCCGCTGCCACGTCGGTTCGGCCGTCCGGCCCCTCGACGGCCAGCGGCGCGCGGTCACCGGTCTTCTTGGCGCGGTCCACGGCCTTCCGGGCGGCGACGAACGCGGAGCCGCGGCCCTCCCGTGGAGAGGACGGGAACGGCTCCTCGACCCCGCCGACGCCGATCCCCACGTACCAGCCCCCCGCGCGCAGGCAGAGCAGCACGGCGTCGACGACGTCGGCCGGATCGGCCAGGACGCCCTGCGCCTCGTCCCCCACCGAGCGCTCCCAGGGGAGCACGGCCCGGAAGGGCTGCAGCAGGTCCAGCAACTTGGGGATCCGGTCCGGGGAGGTGCGGCTTGCGGCCTGATCGATCGTGAGGACGAACATTCTTCAACCGTATGGGGTTGAATTTCAATTTACAACCGATCAGCCGAAGAGATCGACCGGCTTCACGATGTCGGCGTAGATCAGCAGGACGCCCATGCCCATGAGCAGGATCGCGACGGCGTAGGTGAGGGGTAGCAGCTTCGCCATGTCGAACGGTCCCGGATCCGGGCGCTTGAACAGGCGGGCGATGCCGCGGCGGAGCCCCTCCCACAGGGCCCCTGCCACGTGGCCGCCGTCGAGCGGCAGGAGCGGGATCAGGTTGAACACGAACAGGGCGAGGTTCACGCCCGCGACGAGTCCGATGAGGGTCGCGGCGCGGGAGGCCACGGGGACCTCCTCCATCGCGGAGATCTCCCCTGCGATCCGGCCGACGCCGACCACGCTGATGGGCCCCTCGGGGTCGCGGGGGGCGTCCGAGAACGCCGCCTGGCCCACCTCGACCACGCGCTGCGGCAGGTTCAGCACCACGCCGGCCACGCGCGTCAGGGAGTCGCCGACGGCGGGCAGCACCTCGGTGGCCGGCTGGGGCACGAGCTCCTGCGTGGAGCCGACGCCGATGAAGCCGACCTCCTGGGTCAGCGCGGTGCCGTCGTCGTCGACCGCCGGCGTGCCGTCCTCCGCCGCAACGGGCCGTTCCGTCAGCAGCGGCGTGATCCTGGAGTCGATGGTCTCGCCGTCGCGGACGTAGGAGATGGCGACCTCGCGCCCGGCGGCGTCCCTGATCCAGCCCGACAGCTCGTCCCAGTCGGTGACCTCCCGGCCGTCGAAGGCGACGACGCGGTCGCCGGGTTCCAGGCCCGCCTCGAACGCCGGTGCGGCGGGGTCGTCCGGTCCGCAGTCGGTCTGGCCCGTGGCTGCCTGCTGGCTGGCGGGCACGACGCAGCGGTACACCTCGGAGACCGTGGTGGTGGCCTGGGCGGCGCCGAAGCCCATGATGAGGACCGCGAAGAGCACGGTCCCGATCAGGAGGTTCATGAGCGGCCCGCCGAGCATGATGATGATGCGCTTCCAGATGGGCAGCTTGTAGAACACGCGGTCCTCGTCGCCGGGCTGGAGCTGCTCGGCAGCGGCGCGCCGCGCGTCGTCGGACAGTTGCTGGAAGACGCCGGTGCTGGACTGGCGGACGGCGCCGGCCTCCGTCGTCGCGGGCGGGAACATGCCCACCATGGCGACGTAGCCACCGGCCGGGATCGCCTTGAGCCCGTACTCGGTCTCGCCGCGGCGCCTCGACCAGAGGGTGGGGCCGAACCCGACCATGTACTGGGTGACGCGGACCCGGAAGAGTTTCGCGGGCACCAGGTGGCCCACCTCGTGCAGCGCGATCGACGCGGCGATGCCGACGACGACGACGAGCACTCCGATGATGAACAGCAGAACAGTCACAGCGTTTCCTTCTGGCCTTGCATATCCCCTGCACCGTCCGGCAGGGACGACTCCTCGAGCCCACAACGGGCGCGGGCGCTCCGGCGTGCCCAGCGCTCCGCCGTCAGCACGGCGTCCAGGGTGAGCTCGCCACCGGCAGTGCCCGGGTCGTGGGCACGCTGCTCGTCGACGACCGCGGAGACCGTGTCCACGATGTCAGTGAAACCTATGACCCCCCTGTGAAAGGCATCCACGGCCTCCTCGTTCGCGGCGTTGAAGACGGCCATGCGGGTGCCGCCCTCGGCTGCTGCCCGCTTGGCCAGGGCGACGGCCGGGAAGGCGTCGTCGTCGAGCGGCTCGAAGGTCCACTCCTCGGGGCGGCTCCAGTCGCAGGCCCTCGCCGCCCCGGGTACGCGGAACGGCCAGCCCATGCCCAGGGCGATCGGGAGGCGCATGTCGGGCGGCGAAGCCTGCGCCAGGGTGGACCCGTCGACGAACTGGACCATCGAGTGGATCACGGACTGCGGGTGCACGACGACGTCGATGCGCTCCAGCGGGATGTCGAAGAGGAGATGAGCCTCCACCAGCTCGAGGGCCTTGTTGACCATGGACGCCGAGTTGGTGCTGACCACGCGCCCCATGTCCCAGGTGGGGTGGGCGAGGGCCTGGCTGGGGGTCACGTGCTGCAGCTGCGCGCGGGTCATGCCGCGGAACGGTCCGCCCGACGCCGTGAGGATGAGCCGGTCCACCTCGTCCGCCGTCCCCCCGCGGAGCGCCTGCGCGATCGCCGAGTGTTCGGAGTCGACCGGGACGAGCTGCCCCGGGGCGGCCGCCGCCCGCACCAGGGCTCCCCCGGCGATCAGCGACTCCTTGTTCGCGAGCGCGAGGAGGTGCCCCGCGCCGAGCGCGGCGAGGGTGGGCTCAAGCCCGATCGACCCGGTGATCCCGTTGAGCACGACGTCGGCGTCAGGCCAGGCGGCGACATCCGCTGCGGCGCGGTCGCCGGCGAACAGGTGCGGTGCGTAGCCGGTGACACCGGCGTCGTCGGCAGCGCGGGCGATGGCATGCTCGAGGTCTGCTTCGGTTCCGGACGCGACGCCGACGGCGGCGGCACGGACGGCGACGGCCTGGCGCGCGAGGAGTCCGAGGTTCCGTCCACCCGCCGTGAGACCCGCAACGCTGAAGCGGTCCGGGGCGGCGGCGATGACGTCGAGCGCCTGGGTGCCGATCGAGCCGGTCGAACCGAGGATGGTGACGCGCCGGTGCCCGCGGGTGGGGTTGCTGAAATCCATGGCCCCAGTATCCCGCAGACTGCCGACGCTGACCGTCCAGGCTGCGCGGTGGTGGTCGTTCGGGGTGTACGGCAGTCGACCTCTTCACTCCGCGGTCAGGCATTCAAGTCCAAGAATCAGCGCTTTTCCGGGCCCGCGATGGCCCCTTATTTTGTCCGTGCGAGGTGATTGGCTGGAGCCATGACCACCGGATCGGCGCTGCTGACCCTCGAGGACGCGTACAGCGAGGCGCTCGAGGGCTGGCCCGTGGATGCGTTCGAGGAGTTCCTCGGTTCTGACGGGGAGTTCAACGACGACGGGGTCGACGAGCATGCCCGCGCGCGCATTGAGAATGCATCGCCGTACGGCCTCGTCGGCCACCTGGATGGCGCGGCGCGCGGTGCGATCAATCCCTCCAGTCTCGCCGCCATCCTCGATTTGGTGCGGGCTGCGGACCGGCTCACGTCATGGGCGGCCGCGCAGCGGGCCCGCTTGGTCGCCCGGGTCCACACCTTCAGCAATCCCGACCATCATTCCTGGTCGGGCTCTGCCTCGTCCCTGGCCTTCACCGAGACGGTCGCCGAGACCGCAGCGCTGCTCACGATGTCCGAAGGGTCCGCCGCACGGCTCGTCTCGGAGTCGCTGGCGTTGACCGGTGACCTGACGACCACATTGGCGGCCCTGGAGAAGGGCACGATCTGCCCCGGGCGCGCGTCGATCATCGTGGAGCAGTCCCGCACCCTCCCCGACGAGGCCGTGCCCGCGTTCGAGACAGAAATCCTGAAGGTCGCAGGCAGCCTGAACCGGCCGAAACTCACCGCACGGTGTCGTCGGCTGAGGGAGAAGCTCCACCCCGAGACGCTGACCGTGCGCCGGGTGAGAGCGGCGGCCGACCGGTGCGTCGCGTTCGAGCCGGACCGCGACGGCATGGCGTGGTTCAGTGCCTATCTGCCGGCCGAACAGGCCCTGGCGCTCCACACGTCGGTGGACGCGGTTGCCCGGACGCTCCGCAGTGGCGATGACCCGCGGACGTTACCGCAGCTGCGGGCCGACGTCCTGGCCGACATGCTGCTCGGCGCCGGCCGGCCCGCCGTGATGCCGTCCACCAACGGCAGCTGCCGTTGCGGAGGCAGCGAAGGGCGCGGCGCCGCGGGCAGCAATGTCGGCCAGCGCGGCGCCGCGGGCAGCAATGTCGGCCAGCGCGGCGCCGCGGGCAGCAGCGCCGGCCAGGGCGTGCGTCCTTCCACGGCGAAGATCGTGGTCACCGTCCCGGTGTTCTCGCTGATGGGGCTCACCGAGGAACCGGCCGAGCTCGAGGGCTACGGCCCGATCCCGGCCGACGCGGCCCGCCATCTGGCTGCCGACGCCACGTCGTGGATGCGCCTGCTCACCCATCCGTACACGGGTGCCGTGCTCGGTCTGGACCGGACCCGGTACCGCCCGAGCGAGGACCTGCGGACCTGGGTGCAGCTCCGGGAGAAGACCTGCAGCTTCTACGGGTGTTCCCGTCCCGCGAGCCGGTGCGATCTCGATCATCTGGTGTCCTGGGCCGACGACGGATCCACCAGTGCGGACAATCTCTACCCCGCCTGCAAGCGGCACCACATGATGAAGCATCGGACGGACTGGACGCCGATGCCCAATCCCGGCGGCGGCCTGAGCTGGTTGTCACCGGGTGGTCGGACCTATACGACGCCGCCCGAACCGCCGCCGGGCGACCCGCACTCGTCGGCGACCGCCCGGATACTGCACGAGCTCGAGACAGCGATGCGCACTGGGCGGGTGCCAGACGCGGAAGCCCTGCCACCCTTCTGACAGTCGGGCGGACGGCGGCACCACGGCAGGTCTGGCGAGCGCAGCGCCGTCCGATCACCTGTCGCCGCATCGATGATGCGGGCGATGGCTCGGTCCACGCGGGCCCCGGGCCGTCCAGCCCCGGCGGACGACGATCACCGCGGAGCACGACCCGCGCCGCAGCATGTGCGGCAGAAACGGTCAGCTGCCCGACGCCCTGCCCAGGACACTCCGGGCGTGGCGAAGGATCGGTTCGTCCACCATGCGCCCCCCGAAGGTGAAGACCCCTCGCTCGTTCTCGGCCGCAGCGAGCAGCTCGCGGGCCCAGGCCACGTCGGCCTCGGCAGGGGCGAAGGCTGCCCGGACCACCGCGACCTGGCCGGGGTGGATGCAGGCCTTCGCCGCGAAACCCGAGGCGACGGCGTCGTCGGTCTCGGCCGCGAGGCCCTCGAGATCGGCGATGTCCACGTACACGGCATCGATGGCTTTCCGGTCCGCGGCCCCGGCGGCGAGCAGCACCTGCGAGCGCGCGTGGAGGGCCACTGCACGGTAGGCACCGTCCGGATACCGGCTCGATGTCCCGCCGAGCGAGGCCACGAGATCCTCGGCGCCCCACATGAGAGCGACGACGCCCTCGGCGCGGGCGATCTCCACCGCGTTCACGACTCCCCGCGCGGTCTCGCACAGTGCGATGACGTCCACCGCGCCGAGCGCCCCTCGGACGGCGGCGACGTCGTCGGGCGATTCCGTCTTCGCGAGCATGACCGTGCGGTAGGGCGTGCGGCGGACGGCGTCGCAGTCGAGTGCGAAATCAGGTGTGCCGACGGCGTTCACACGCACCACGGTGCGTTCGGGGTCGAGGGCGGACGCGACGAGCGCCTCCCGAGCGGCGTCCTTCGCCGTCGGCGCGACAGCGTCCTCGAGGTCGAGGATGACGGTGTCGGAGCGGTCTGCTGCCTTCCCGTAGCGTTCCGGGCGGTCCGCCGGGCAGAACAGCAGGGCCGGGCCCAGTGCAATGGGGATGACGGTGGCGCTCATGCCAGGCCGTCCCGGGGCGCCGTCGAGGACCACATGAGCACGCTGCGGGTCGCCGTCGCCACGACGTCCGCGTGCTGGTTCCGCCCGGTGTGGGCCATGGTGACGATGCCCTGCCCCGGTCGGGACGACGACGGACGCACGCCGGTGATCTCGGTCTCGGTGTACAGGGTGTCCCCGTGGAAGAGCGGCTTCGGGAAGGCGACGTCGGTGAGCCCGAGTTGCGCCACGATGGTGCCCTGCGTCAGCTGGGACACCGACTGCCCGACGAGCGTCGCCAGGGTCAGCATCGAGTTCACGAGCCGCTGCCCGAACGGCTGCCCCGCCGACCACGCCGCGTCCAGGTGCAGCGCCTGCGTGTTCATGGTGAGCGTGGTGAACAGGACGTTGTCGGCCTCGGTGAGCGTGCGGCCCGGCCGGTGCGCATACACGGACCCGACCTCGAGCTCGTCGAAGTACAGGCCGCGCTGCTCGATCACAGTGTGCCTGAACGGCGCGGGATCCCGAGCACCGCTTTCCTGATCGTTCACGCCGCGGCTCCCCCGAGCTCCACGCGCAGCGGCGCGCCGGTGGCCGCGAGGACGTCGTCGGTGCTGACGCCGGGCGCCGTCTCGCGCAGCACGAGGCCGTCGGCCTCGACGTCGATGACGGCGAGGTCGGTGATGATCCTGTCGACGCAGCCCTTGCCGGTGAGCGGCAGGGAGCAGGACTCGACGATCTTCGGCCGCCCGGCACGGTCCACGTGCTCCATCATGACGATCACGCGCTTGGCCCCGAACACCAGGTCCATGGCGCCGCCCATGCCCTTGACCATCTTGCCGGGCACCATCCAGTTCGCGAGGTCGCCGTTCCGTGCCACCTCCATGGCGCCGAGCACTGCGACATCCACGTGCCCGCCGCGGATCATGCCGAAGGAGGACGCGGAGTCGAAGAACGCGGCCCCGGCGTTGGCGGTCACGGTCTCCTTGCCGGCGTTGATGAGGTCGGGATCGACGGCGTCCTCCGCCGGGTACGGCCCGACGCCGAGGATGCCGTTCTCGGAGTGCAGCACCACTTCGACGCCGTCCGGGATGTAGTTGGGGATGAGGGTCGGCATGCCGATCCCGAGATTCACGTACTGGCCGTTCTCGAGCTCCTGCGCGACCCTGGCCGCGAGTTCGTTGCGTGTCAGTGCCATGGTCATGCTCCTTCGGAGGCGGCGGGTGCAGCGGATCCGGCGGGTACGGCCAGCGAGACCGTCCGCTTCTCGACGCGCTTCTCGGGGTCCGGCGCGACGACGACGCGCTGGACGAAGATGCCGGGCGTGTGGACCTCGCCGGGGTCGAGCTCGCCCGGTTCGACGAGCTCCTCCACCTCCGCGATGGTGATGCGCCCGGCCTGGGCGCACAGCGGGTTGAAGTTCATGGCGGTCGCGTGGAAGACGAGGTTGCCGTGGCGATCGCCCTTCCACGCGTGGACCAGCGCGTAGTCCGGACGCAGGGACTCCTCGAGCACGTAGTCGACGCCGTCGAAGGACCGCACCTCCTTGGGTTCCGAAGCGAGGGCGACGTTCCCCTCGGCGTCGTAGCGCTGCGGCAGGCCGCCCTCGCTGACCTGGGTGCCGACGCCAGCCGTCGTGTAGAACGCCGGGATGCCCGCGCCCCCCGCGCGCAGCTTCTCGGCGAGGGTGCCCTGCGGTGTGAGCTCCACCTCGAGCTCGCCGGCGAGGTACTGGCGGGCGAACTCCTTGTTCTCCCCGACGTAGGAGCTGATGGTCCGGCGGATGCGGTGGTCGGAGAGGAGGATCCCGAGCCCCCAGTCGTCCACGCCGCAGTTGTTGCTCACCGTCTCCAGCTCCGCCGTCCCCTGCGCGTGCAGGGCACCGATCAGGGTCGCCGGGATGCCGCAGAGGCCGAACCCGCCGACCGCGAGCGACGCGCCGTCGGGAATGTCCGCCACGGCCTCCGCCGCGCTGCCAACCACCTTGTTGATCACTGCTTCTCCTTCGTGTCGCCGCCGTCGTCGGCTGGATGGACCTAGAGGCCGAGTTCCCTCGCGATGAGCATGAGCTGGACCTCGGTGGTCCCCTCACCGATCTCGAGGATCTTCGAGTCACGGTAGTGCCTGGACACCACGAACTCGTTGATGAAGCCGTAACCACCGAAGATCTGTGTCGCATCGCGGGCGTTGTCCATGGCGGCCTCGCCGGCCACGAGCTTCGCGATGGACGCCTGCGTCTTGAACGGCTTGCCCGCGAGCATGCGGGACGCGGCGTCGTAGTAGGCGAGGCGCGCGGTGTGGGCGCGGACCTGCATACGGGCGATCTTGAACTGGATGGACTGGTAGGCGCCGATGTTGCTGCCGAAGGCCATGCGCTCCCCGGCGTACCGGATGGACTGCTCCACGCACCCCTGGGCCGCGCCGGTGGCGAGTGCCGCGATGGCGATGCGGCCCTCGTCGAGGATCTGCAGGAAGTTGGCGTAGCCGCGGCCGCGGGTGCCGAGCAGGTTCGCCTCCGGGACGCGGACGTCCTTCAGGGTCAGCGGGTGCGTGTCGGAGGCGTTCCAGCCCACCTTGTTGTAGGCCTTCTCCGCGGTGAACCCGGGCGTGTCCGTGGGCACGAGGATGGTGGAGATCTCCTTCTTCACCGTGCCGTCGGGCCGTTCGGAGGTGCCCGTGACGGCCGTGACGGTCACCAGGGAGGTGATGTCGGTGCCGGAGTTGGTGATGAATTCCTTCGTGCCGTTGACCACCCACTCGGAACCGTCGACCCCCTCCTCGAGCTTCGCGGTCGTCTTCGTGCCGGACGCGTCCGAGCCTGCCTCGGACTCCGTGAGGCCGAAGCCGCCCAGGGCCGAACCCGACGCGAGGGACGGCAGCCACTGCTGCTTCTGCTCCTCGGTGCCGAACCGGTACACGGGCATGGCCCCGAGGGAGACACCGGCTTCGAGCGTGATGGCGACCGACTGGTCCACGCGGGCCAGCTGCTCGAGGGCCAGGCAGAGCGCGAAGTAGTCGCCGCCCATGCCGCCGTACTGCTCGGGGAACGGGAGCCCGAAGAGGCCCATGTCGCCCATCTGCTTGACGACCTCGTACGGGAAGCTGTGTTCGGCGTCGTGCTTGGCGGAGACCGGTGCCACCACCTCGTCGGCGAACTCGCGGACGGTATCCACGAGGCTCTGGTATTCCTCGCTCAGTTCGAAGTTCATGCTGCGTTCCCTTCCGTGGAACCGGGTGCGGTGCTGGATTTGGAGGTGGTGGCGGCCTCGATGGTCGCGACGATCTGTTGTGCCTTCACGAGGTCCCCGGGCTTGAGGGACAGGCGGACGACGCCGGACAGGCCGGCGGTGAGCTGGTGTTCCATCTTCATGGCCTCGACGGCGACGAGGACGTCGCCGGCCTCGACCGTGGCTCCGTCCGCGACCGCGACGGACACGACCGTCCCGGGCATGGGGCTGCGGACCAGCGGATCAGCGGCGCCCTCCTCCCGCGTGATGCGGGACCGTGCGGCGTCGACGAGTTCGCGGCGGCCGGGACGGCGGATGCGTGTGGACCAGCCGGCGTCGCCGATCCAGACGGTGTCCCCCTCGACCGCGTACGGGCGGAGCGACCGGACGCCGTCGATCGTCGCGCCGGGCACGCCCGCCTGGACCGAGACGGCGATCGGGACGGCGGGGATCACGTCGTCGACCGTCGCGGTCCAGGCGGCGCCGTGGCGCAGCAACGAGACGGTCGCCGTCCCGCCGTCGTACTCGAGTGGCACGGAGCGCGGGCGCGCCGGGCCGAGGCGGAAGCCGTCCCCGCGGCTCCACGGGGACCCGCTGCCCAGTCCGGACCCGGCCTCGCCCTCGCCCTCGACGAGGAGGACGGCGGCGAGCGCCAGGTCCTGCGCGGAGACGTGCCGGAAGGCCAGCGCGGGGAGCTTCCGCTCGATCAGCGTCGTGTCCAGGTGTCCGGCCCGGACGTCGTCGTCCCCGATCAGCAGGCGCAGGTACTCGATGTTGGTGTCCACACCGAGCACCACGGTGCCGGCGAGCGCCGCGTCGAGGCGGTCCAGCGCCTGTGCACGGTCGGTTCCCCAGGCGATCACCTTGGCGAGCATCGGATCGTACGACGACGAGACGGTCCCGCCGGGCAGCAGCGAACTGTCCACGCGGATGCCGTCCCCCGCCGGTTCGGCGAGCGCCAGGATGCTGCCCGTGGACGGCAGGAAGCCGGCCTCCGGGTTCTCCGCGTAGACGCGCGCCTCGACCGCGTGGCCGGTGAGGACGACGTCGTCCTGCGCGAGGGGCAGGCGCTCCCCCGCGGCGACGCGGATCTGCCACTCGACCAGGTCCACCCCGGTGACGAGCTCCGTGACGGGGTGCTCGACCTGCAGGCGCGTGTTCATCTCCATGAAGAAGAACTCGTCCGGTGCGGCATCGGAGACGAGGAATTCGACCGTCCCTGCTCCCGTGTAGTCCACGCTGCGGGCGGCGTTGCACGCGGCCTCGCCGATCCTCCGGCGCGTGGCCTCGTCGAGCAGGGCCGACGGCGCCTCCTCGATCACCTTCTGGTGGCGGCGCTGCAGCGAGCACTCGCGCTCGCCGAGGTGGATCACGGTGCCGTGGGTGTCGGCGAGGACCTGCACCTCGATATGGCGGGGCCTCTCGATGAGGCGTTCCAGGAAGAGGGTGTCGTCGCCGAAGGCGCGGGCGGCGACGCGGCGGGCGGTCGTGAGCACTTCCGGCAGGTCCTCGGCGCGGTGGACGGCGTGCATGCCCTTGCCTCCGCCTCCCGCGGACGGCTTGATGAGGAGGGGGAACCCGACGTCGTCGGCCGCGCGGAGGAGGTCCGGATCCGTCAGTCCCGGCTCGGCGATGCCCGGGACCACCGGCACCCCGAACCCGGCCACGTGGTTCTTGGACCGGATCTTGTCCCCCATGACGTCGAGGGAGTGGACGCTGGGGCCGATGAAGACGATCCCGGCCTCCTGCAGCGCGTCCGCGAAGGCGGCGTTCTCGCTGAGGAACCCGTACCCGGGGTGCACCGCCCCGGCTCCCGTGCGGCGGCAGGCGTCGACGACGGCGGGGACGGAGAGGTAGCTCTCCGACGGTGCTGCGGCACCGAGACGGACGGCGACGTCCGCCTCGAGGACGTGCCGGGCACCGGCGTCGGCGTCGCTGTACACGGCGACCGAGCGCAGGCCCAGCGCACGGACGGAGCGGATGACACGGCAGGCGATCTCCCCCCGGTTGGCCACGAGGACGGTGTCGAAGGGCCATGCGGCCGTGGTGGGGATGGCGCTGGAGATCGGGTTGGAGATCGGGCTGGAGGTCGGGCTGGAGGTCATCGGGTCACATCCGGAAGAGGCCGAAGGAGGTATCGGGCAGGGGCGCATTGGCGCAGACCTCGAGGGCGAGGCCGAGGACGGTGCGGGTGTCGGCGGGATCGATGACGCCGTCGTCCCAGAGCCGCGCCGTCGAGTAGTAGGGGTTGCCCTGCGCCTCGTACTGGTCGCGGATGGGCGCACGGAACGCCTCCTCGTCCTCGAGCGCCCATTCCTCGCCGCGGGCCTCGAGCTGGTCGCGGCGGACGGTGGCGAGGACCGAGGACGCCTGGTTGCCTCCCATGACGGAGATGCGGCTGGCGGGCCACATCCACAGGAACCGCGGCGAGAACGCCCTGCCGCACATGGAGTAGTTGCCGGCGCCGAAGGACCCGCCGACCACGACCGTCAGTTTCGGCACCCGCGCGGTGGCCACGGCGGTGACCATCTTGGCGCCGTTCTTCGCGATGCCGCCGGCTTCGTAGTCCTTGCCGACCATGAAGCCGGAGAGGTTCTGCAGGAAGACCAGGGGGACGCCGCGCTGGTCGCAGAGCTCGATGAAGTGGGCTCCCTTGAGCGCGGACTCGCTGAACAGGACGCCGTTGTTCGCGACGATGCCCACCCGGTGGCCGTGGATGGTCGCGAAGCCCGTGACGAGCGTGGTGCCGTACTCGCGCTTGAACTCGTGGAGAAGCGACCCGTCGACGATGCGCGCGATGATCTCGCGGGCGTCGTAGGAGGCGTTGACGTCCGTCGGCACGGCCCCGTACAGCTCGTCCTCCACGACGGCCGGCTCGGGGGCCGGCGCGGTCGGCACGATGGGGGCGGGCGGCAGGGTGGCGATGATGTCGCGGACGATCTCGAGCGCGTGCTGGTCGTTGTCCGCCAGGTGGTCCGTGACGCCCGAGATCCGGGAGTGCACCTCGCCGCCGCCGAGCTCCTCGGCCGTCACCACCTCGCCGATCGCGGCCTTCACCAGCGGTGGTCCGCCCAGGAAGATGGTGCCCTGGTTGCGGACGATCACGGTCTCGTCGCTCATGGCGGGGACGTAGGCGCCGCCGGCGGTGCAGCTCCCCAGCACTGCGGCGATCTGCGGGATCTTGCGCGCGGACATGGTGGCCTGGTTGTAGAAGATGCGGCCGAAGTGGTTGCGGTCGGGGAACACGTCGTCCTGGCGGGGCAGGAACGCTCCGCCGGAGTCCACGAGGTAGACGCACGGCAGGTTGTTCTCGAGGGCGATCTCCTGTGCGCGGAGATGCTTCTTCACCGTCATCGGGTAGTAGGTGCCGCCCTTGACGGTCGCGTCGTTCGAGATCACGAGGACGTGGCGACCGTGCACGAGGCCGATCCCGGCGATCACGCCCGCCCCCGGGCACTCGTCGTCGTACATGCCGTTCGCGGCCAGCGGCGCGATCTCGAGGAACGGGCTGCCGTCGTCGAGGAGCCGGTCGATGCGCTCACGCGGCAGGAGCTTGCCGCGGGCGACGTGCCGCTCGCGCGACCGTTCGGGCCCGCCGAGGGCGGCGGTGGCGAGGCGCGAGCGGAGGTCCTCGACGAGCGCGGTCTGGGCGGCATGGTTCGCGGTGAACGCCGGTGAGAGCGGATCCACCTTCGACGTGAGGGTCTCCATCGACAACTTCCTCGAGCACGGTTCAGTTAGCACGCGCTAACCGGTTTCAGGTTAGTGGTCATTAACCCGGAAGTCCATCAGAATGAGGGAGACGTTCCCCTGGACAAGACCGGAACCACAGCAGACGAGGACCCGCATGGAGGCATCGCCCATCGAAGAGCGCGTGACCGGCCGGAGCATCGCGAAGGCCACGCGGCGTGCCGCGCTGCTGGAGGCCGCCGCCCAGCTGTTCGCGGAACGGGGCTACAACGGTGTGTCCATCGAGGACCTCGGCGCCGCAGCGGGCGTGAGCGGGCCCGCCGTCTACCGGCACTTCGCGGGCAAGCCCTCCGTGCTCTCCGCCCTGCTCACCGGGGTCAGCGAGGACCTGCTCGACGGCGGACGGGAGGTCGCCGGGGCGGCCGCGTCACCCGAGGAGGCCCTGAAGGGCCTCATCCGGTTCCAGGTGGAGTTCGCCGTGAGCCACGCCGACGTCATCCGTGTCCAGGACCGCGACCTCGGCGCGCTGGCGGCCGACGACCAGCGCGCCGTGCGGTCCCTGCAGCGCACCTACGTGCAGGTGTGGGTCGACGAGCTCGCCGCCTATCGGCCGGACGCCGACCTCTCGCTGCTGCGCCGCAAGGTGCACGCCGTCTTCGGGCTGATCAACTCGACCCCGCACACCACCCACCGACCCAGCTCCGCGCGTGAACTGGCCCTGTTCCGGGACCTGCTGGAGCAGATGGCGTGGGCGGCGCTGACGGTATGAGGGACCGCGTCCCACCCGCTCCGCGGGCCGCGCCGCCTAGTACGCTGAAGCACGAAAAGTTCCCGCCGCGCCGACCGCCCGGCCACTCCACCGACTGAAGGTACCGCCGTGATCACGCTACGTCCCGTTGAAGCCACCGACCTCGACGAGTTCTTCTCGCACCAGCTGGACCCGAGCGCCAACCACATGGCCGCCTTCGGCGCCAAGAACCCCTCCGACCGCGGGGTGTTCGACAACCACTGGCAGGACATCCTCAACGACAGCCGGATCACGGTGCGGACCATCCTCTCCGACGGCGACGTCGTGGGCAGCATCCTCGCCTATCACGACGACGAGACACCTGAGATCAGCTACTGGATCGACCGTTCCCGCTGGGGGCAGGGCATCACCACCGCCGCCGTCGGCCAGTTCCTGAGCGAGGTGACGCAGCGGCCCATCCGGGCCCGTGCGGTCGCCGACAACGTGAGCTCCATCCGCATCCTCGAGCGCTGGGGATTCCGGCAGGTCGGCGAGACGCAGGGCTTCGCTCCCGCCCGCGGCGCCGTGGTCAGGGAGCTCATCCTCGAACTGCCGTAGCCCCACCGATTCCCAGGAGGACACCGCATGGACACCACACCGCTCGGCCGCCGCGCGACACGCGACGGCGAGGAGCAGCTCGTCCTCACCCGCTCGTTCGCCGCGCCGATCGCCGACGTCTGGGCCACCTGCACCGAGCCGCGGCGGATGGAGCGCTGGATCGGCACCTGGAGCGGGGACCCGGCCGCCGGCGAGGTCGTGTTCCGGATGACCGCCGAAGGTGACGACGTCCCCGAGGAGGTCTACCTCGTGGAGGCCTGCGAGCCGCCGCGCCGGCTCGTGGTGCGCAGCCGTGACAGTGCTCCGTTCTCGGCCGACGGATCCGGCCCGCGCGTGACCTGGCAGCACACCCTGGAGCTCACCGAGGCAGCGGGCTCGACCACCCTCACCTTCACCCAGGCCGTCCCCGACGGGCCGGTAGGAGCGGCGCTGGCCGGCAGCGTAGGACCGGGCTGGGACTACTACCTGGACCGGCTCGCTGCCGCGATCGGCGGCGCCGACCCCGACGCGATCCTGTGGGAGCCCTACCTCGAGCGCTCCGACGGGTACCGCGACCTCTTCTCCTAGCGCCCGGCCCACTCGTCGGACCGCGTCACACCATCGTCAGGACCATCGCCGGATTCCTGAGGATGGTGCCGACGTCCGCCAGGAAGCGCGAACCCTGCTCGCCGTCCACGAGCCGGTGGTCGAAGGACAGGCTGAGCGTCATCACGGAGCGCAGGGCGATCTCGCCCCGGTACTCCCAGGGCGTGCTGCGGACGGCGCCCATCGCGAGGATCGCCGCCTCCCCGGGATTGAGGATCGGCGTGCCGGCGTCGATGCCGAAGACACCGATGTTCGTGATCGAGATCGTGCCGCCCGCGAGATCTGCCGGCGGCGTCCGGCCGGCACGTGCGGTCTCGGTCAGCGCACCGAGGGCCTGCGCGAGGTCCTTCAGGGTCAGCGACTGCGCGGCCTTGATGTTCGGCACGAGCAGCCCTCGCGGCGTCGCGGCGGCGATCCCCAGGTTCACGTCCGCGTACTGCACGATCTCCTGCGCCTGCTCGTCCCACGACGAGTTGAGGGTCGGATTGCGCGCGATCGCGATGCACACCGCCTTCGACACGACGGTCAGCGGCGTCACCCGGGTGCCCTCGAAGGCGCGGCCCGCCTTCAGCTCCGCGAGCAGCTCCATGGTCGGCGTGACGTCGATGGTGAGGAACTCGGTTGCATGCGGGGCCGAGAACGCACTGGCCACCATGGCGGCGGCCGTGTGCTTCCGCATGCCACGGATCGGCGTCCGGATCTCTCCGGTGCTCGAGCGGACCGCCCGAGGGTGGGGCCCCGGGGAGGCGGGCTCCGCCGCGGACGAAGGGGTTCCCGCGAGTGCGGCCAGGACGTCCGCCCGGGTGATGAGCGCGCCGGGACCGGTTCCCGTCAGGGTGTCGAGGGTGAGGCCGAGGTCACGCGCCAGCTTGCGGACGGGCGGCGTCGACCGCGGCCGCTCGCGTGGCTGCGGGGCCGCTGCCGGTTGGAGGACTGCAGGGGGCTGCGGGGCGTTCGCCGCCGGGAGCGAACGACCACGCCGCTGCGGGCGCCCGCCCTTCTCCACCGCGGCTCCGTACCCGACGAGGTTCGGCTCACGCCGGGCGGGCGCCGGCTCGTCGGGCACCGGTTCGTCGGGGGACGACGCCGGGACCGGGACGGCGTCGTCGGGCCCGGCCGCCACCTCGAACGAGACGATGGGGGCTCCGACGTCGACCACGGTTCCCGCCGCCTCGTGCAGCCGCACCACCACGCCGGCGTAGGGCGACGGCAGTTCGACGACGGCCTTCGCGGTCTCGACGTCGGCGATGATCTGGTTGAGCTCCACGGTGTCGCCTTCGGCGACGTGCCACTGGACGATCTCCGACTCCGTCAGCCCCTCCCCCAGGTCGGGCAGGCGGAACTCGCGGATCCTGGTGTTCGTCCTCGACGCGGTCACGGTCACTGTCCTGCTCCCTGGCTGCTGTCCGGGCGGTCGAGTCCGCTGAGGGAGTTCGGCCGGCGCAGGGCACGGTCCACTCCGTCGAGGATCCTGTCGAGGTCCGGGAGGTGGTGGAATTCGAGTTTCGAGTACGGGTAGGGGATGTCGAAGCCCGTGACGCGCACGGGCGCGTGCTCCAGGTAGTCGAAGCACCGCTCGGTGATGCTCGCGGCGATCTCCGCCCCGAGCCCGCCGGACTGCGCGGCCTCGTGCGTGACGACGAGCCGGCCCGTCTTCCGCACCGAGGCCTCGACCGTCGCGAAGTCGATCGGTGCGAGCGAGCGCAGGTCGATCACCTCGATCGAGATGCCGTCGTCGGACGCCGCGACGGCGGCGTCGCGGGCCGTCGGGACCAGCGGGCCGTAGGTCACGAGCGTGACGTCGGTGCCACGAGCGACCACGCGCGCGGCTCCCATGTCCGACGACGCCGGATCCACGCCCTCGTCCACCTCGCCCTTGACGTGGTAGCGCCGTTTGGGCTCGAAGTAGAGGACGGGATCGTCGCTCGCGATGGCCTGCTGGATCATCGTGTAGGCGTCCTGCGGGTCGGAGACGCTGACCACCCGCAGGCCTGAGGTGTGCGTGAAGTAGGCCTCGGGCGACTCGGAGTGGTGCTCCGGGGATCCGATGCCGCCGCCGAAGGGCACGCGGACGGTGATCGGCATCTTCACGGCGCCCTGCGTGCGGTAGTGCAGCTTGGCCACCTGGCAGACGATCTGGTCGAAGGCGGGGTAGATGAAACCGTCGAACTGGATCTCGACGACGGGCCGGTACCCGCGGTACGCCATGCCGACGGCGGTGCCCATGATGCCGGCCTCGGCGAGCGGGCTGTCCATGACGCGGTGCGGCCCGAAGTCCTTCTGCAGTCCGTCGGTGATGCGGAAGACGCCCCCGAGCTTGCCGATGTCCTCTCCCATGAGGATCACCTTGGGGTCCTCGTCCATGGCGCGGCGGAGACCGGCGGTGATCGCGCGGCCGAAGGTCATGGTGGACATCAGCGGGGTCCTTCCTGGGGCGCCTGGGCGAAGGAGGCGAGGTAGCGCTCGTAGTGGTCCTGCTGGCGGTCCAGCCAGGAGTTCGGCGTGCTGTACACGTGCTTGAACACGTCCGACGGCGCGGGTTCGGGCATCGACAGGCAGCCCTCCCGCAGTTCGGCGGCCACGGCGTCGGCCCTGGCCTTCACGGAGTCCGTGTACCCGGCGTCCAGCAGGCCGAGGGAGTCGAGCAGGGTCGCGAGGCGGGCCAGCGGGTCGCGCGCCGCCCAGTCCTCGAGTTCGTTGGCGTCCCGGTAGCGCGTGGGATCGTCCGCCGTCGTGTGCGGACCCATGCGGTAGGTGACGGCCTCGATGAAAGTGGGTCCGCCGCCGGAGCGGGCGCGGGCGAGGGCTTCCCGGGTCACGGCGAGGCACGCGAGGACGTCGTTGCCGTCCACGCGCACCGACGGGATGCCGAAGCCCGGCGCCCTGCGCGCGATCGGCACGTGCGCCTGCAGCCCTACCGGTTCGGAGATGGCCCAGTGGTTGTTCTGGCAGAAGAAGATCACCGGCGCCTGATAGCTCGCGGCGAAGACCATGGCCTCGTTGACGTCGCCCTGGCTCGTGGCGCCGTCGCCGAAGTAGGCGACGGCCACGGAGTCGGCGCCGTCGTTGACGATGCCCATCGCGTACCCGGTGGCGTGGAGGGTCTGCGCCCCGATGATCACCTGGGGGGTGGCCATGTTGATCGTGTAGGGGTCCCAGCCGGAGGACGCGTTGCCGCGCCAGACCCGCAGGATGTCGGCGAGGTCCACGCCGCGGCAGTACGCGACGGCGTTCTCCCGGTAGCTGGAGAACACGAAGTCGTCGGAGCGCAGGGCGCGTCCGGACCCGATCTGCGCCGCCTCCTGTCCCAGCAGCGGCGGCCAGAGGGCGAGCTCGCCCTGGCGCTGGAGCGCGGTGGCCTCGGCGTCGATGCGCCGCACCACCACCATGTCCTCGTAGAGCCTCTGCAGCGCGGCGCCGTCGACGTCGGCCACGAGCGCGTCGTAGTGTCCGTGCGGGTGCCGGACGCCGTGGTGGTCGATGAGCTGGACGAGGTCGTCCGCCCCGGCATGGGCGGGGCCCGGGAGCACGGTCCCGCTCGCGGGCCCGGCGTCGTCGTTCCCGCCGGTGGATCCCGGTCCTGGCCGGGTGCCGTCCTGAGCCATTGCACGCAACCTTCGCATTTGCAGAGGACCCTTCCGCCGGCGGTCCGCACGGCTGGAAGGGCCCCGGGCGCCGTTGCCCGGAGTGGTTGTGACCCTACTCACACCGCACAGGCGGCACAACCGTAGCGCTTCCGACTGAGCAGAGTGCCCTGTAGGAGCCTCGACGACCGTGTTAGCGTTGCGCACTATGCACCCCCTCGACCTCACCGACACACGCCTGCTGCAGGCCCTGGCGAAGGACCCCCGACGCACCGTCGTCGCCCTCGCCCAGAAGCTCGGCCTCTCCCGGAACACGGTCCAGGCGAGGATGGCGCAGCTCGAGAAGAAGGGGGTCTTCCTCTCCTTCGAGCGGCGCATCAGCACCGTGGCCCTGGGCTACCCCCTGACGGCGTTCATCCACGTCCATGTGCAGCAGCAGAAGCTCGCGGCCGTCACCCGCAGCATCGCCGCGGTGCCCGAGGTCATCGAGGCCTTCGGCCTGACCGGGCAGGCGGACATCCTGGTCCGCGTGGTCGCCGTGGACGCCGAGGACCTCTTCCGGATCAACGGCAAGATCCTCGCCTGCGACGGCGTGGAGCGCTGCGACACCTCCCTGGCCATGGGTGAACTCATCCCGTTCCGGGTCGAGCCGCTGCTCGCCCGCGGACCCCGACCGCCTTCCTGATCAACGGTCCTGACCGCCCGCCCGGAACGGACGAGGCCGCCCCACCGTGCGGTGGGGCGGCCTCGATCGTGCGTGGGTCGACCGATCAGTGGTCGGTGGCCTTCTCGGCTCCGACGCCGGTCAGCGAGCGCACCTCCATCTCGGCCTGCTTCATCGGGTCCTCCGGGGTCCGGGAGAGCGTGGTGCCCAGCCAGCCGAGGAAGAACGCCAGCGGGATCGAGACGATGCCCGGGTTGCTGAGCGGGAAGAGGGAGAAGTCGGCGCCCTGGATCATGGACTTCTCGCCGCCGGAGACGACGGGCGAGAGGGCGATCAGCAGGATCGCCGAGCCGAGGCCGCCGTACATGCTCCAGACCGCGCCCTGGGTGTTGAACTTCTTCCAGAACAGCGAGTAGAGGATGGTCGGCAGGTTGGCGCTGGCCGCCACGGCGAAGGCGAGCGCCACGAGGAACGCGACGTTCTGGCCCTGCGCGCCGATGCCGCCTGCGATCGAGAGCAGGCCGATCACGATGACGGTGCGGCGGGCCACCTTGACCTCGCCGTCCGGGTTGACCCTGCCCTTGCGGATGACGCTCGCGTAGATGTCGTGGGCGAAGGAGGCCGCGGCCGTGATGGTCAGGCCCGCGACGACCGCGAGGATCGTGGCGAAGGCGACGGCCGAGATGAGGCCGAGGAGGATCGACCCGCCGAGCTCGTAGGCGAGCAGCGGGGCCGCCGAGTTCACGCCGCCCGGAGCGCCCAGGATGCGCTCCGAACCGATCAGTGCGCTGGCACCGTAGCCGAGCACGAGCGTGAAGAGGTAGAACGCACCGATGAGCCAGATGGCCCAGACCACGGACCGGCGGGCCTCCTTCGCGGTCGGGACGGTGTAGAAGCGCATGAGCACGTGCGGCAGGGCCGCGGTACCGAGGACGAGCGCGAGCGCCAGCGACAGGAAGTCGAGGCGCGTGATGGCGCTGAGGCCGTACTGCAGGCCGGGGCTCGTGATGGCCGCGTTGCCCGAGGTTTCGATCGCCGCGCCGAGCAGCGTGGAGAAGTTGAAGTTGTGCAGGGCGAGGACCCAGACGGTCATGATGAACGCGCCGGAGATCAGCAGGCAGGCCTTGATGATCTGCACCCAGGTGGTGCCCTTCATGCCGCCGATCAGGACGTACATGATCATGAGCACGCCGACGACGGTGATGACGAGGGACTGGCCGAGGCGGTCGTCGATGCCGAGCAGGAGCGAGACGAGCCCGCCGGCGCCCGCCATCTGCGCGAGGAGGTAGAAGAAGCAGACGGCCAGCGTGGTGATGGCCGCCGCGATGCGGACGGGACGCTGCTTCAGGCGGAAGGACAGCACGTCCGCCATGGTGAACTTGCCGGTGTTGCGGAGGAGTTCCGCGACCAGCAGCAGCGCCACGAGCCACGCGACGAGGAACCCGATCGAGTACAGGAACCCGTCATAACCGTTGATGGCGATCGCGCCGACGATGCCGAGGAACGACGCCGCCGAGAGGTAGTCCCCCGCGATGGCGGTGCCGTTCTGCCCGCCGGTGAAGGAGCGGCCGGCGGCGTAGTAGTCGGCCGCGGTCTTGTTGTTGCGGCTCGCCCTGAGCACGATCACCAGGGTGACGGCGACGAACAGTCCGAAGATGGTGATGTTGAGCAGCGGCGAGCCGACCGTCGTCGTCTCGGTGGTCTGGAGCGGCACGCGGACGCCCGCACTCATGAGAGGGATCATTTCTTTCCGCCTGACGGGTCGATGAACGCTTCGGGTGCCGCTTCCTCGAGCTCGTGCCGGAGGTTCGCGGCGATGGGGTCGAGGCGCCGGTTGGCGTAGCTGACGTACCACATGGTGATGGCGAAGGTGCTGACGAACTGCAGCAGCCCGAGGATGATGCCGATGTTGATGTTGCCGAACACCGGCGTGGCCATGAAGTCGATCGCGTAGGCGGCGAGCAGCACGTAGGCGAAGTACCAGAGCAGGAAGAACACTGCCATGGGGAAGACGAAACTGCGGTGGCGCTTGCGCAGTTCCCTGAACTGCTCGGTCTGCTGGACTTCGGTGAAGTCGACAGCAGGACCGGAGCCGGCGGCCGGCTCTCCTGGGTGCGAGCCCATGGTTCCTCCTTCTTGGTCGGGAGTCACTCCAGCCGCGAGGGCGGCACCGTCGCAGCGCAGGAAGGCACGTCGGTGTGACTCCCATCACTGTGCTGGACGGCCGCCGACTCCACCAGCCGGACACGGCCGTTCGTCGCCGAGCGCGCGGGTGGGTGCGGTGAACGGTCAGCGGGCGCGATGAGCGGCAGGTCCGGGCGGATACTCTGGAGCAATGTTCAGCGCCGCCGTCGACACCGCCCTGGTGTGCGCCGTCGTCGTCGTCACCCTCGCCGTCGTGGCCTCGCTGGGCTTCCGCCTGTCGCGCTCGTACCGGGACCTCGGGTCCGACGCCGACCGCGCCACCTACGCCACCCTTCACACCGCGGCCCTCGCCTCCGAACACCTGCGCGAGGGCCTGACGCCGTCGGGGGCCTCGAAGGCGAGCCGCTACCTGCACGGACTCCTGCGGTGCGACGTGCTCATGATCAGTGACGACGCCGGGGTGCTCGCCTGGGACGGCGGGCGCGGGACGCCGCCGGACGTGATGCCCCTGGTGCGGCAGGTCCTCGAGAGCGGCCGCACGCAGATCTTCCGCCGCCAGCGCCTCGAGGCCGCGGGGCTGGCGGAACCCGGCGAACTGGTGCTCTCCCCCATCCGCGTGGACGACCGCGTCGTCGGCACGGTCGGGGCGGTGGCCGAGGACGTCAACGCCGGCCTCGTCCGGGCCACGAACGAGCTCGCCGGGTGGGTGTCCACCCAGGTGGAACTCGCCGAACTGGACTATTCGCGCCGGCTCCTCGCGGAGGCGGAGGTGCGTGCCCTCCGGGCCCAGATCAGCCCGCACTTCATCTACAACTCGCTCAACGCGATCGCGTCCTTCATCAACACCGACCCGCAGCGTGCCCGCGACCTCGTGGTCGAGTTCGCCGACTTCACGCGCTACTCGTTCCGCCGCCACGGCGACTTCACGACCGTGGCGGAGGAACTGCGCAGCATCGACCGCTACCTGCTGCTGGAACGCGCCCGGTTCGGCGACCGGCTGAAGGTCAGCCTCGAGATCGGCCCGGAGGTCCTCAGCACCGTCATCCCGTTCCTCAGCCTCCAGCCGCTCGTCGAGAACGCGGTCCGCCACGGCCTCGACTCCAAGGACGGCATCGGGAACATCACCATCACCGCTCACGACGTCGGTCCCTTCGCAGAGGTGACCATCGAGGACGACGGCGTGGGCATCGAGCCCGAGCACCTCCGGTCCGTGCTGGCCGGGCACACCGAGGGTGTGCACGTGGGCCTGCGCAACGTCGATTCCCGCCTGCGGCAGGTGTACGGCGACGACCACGGGCTGATCATCGACACCGCGCCCGGCGCCGGCACTCTCATCACGATGCGCGTCCCCAAGTCGCAGCCCGACCACCGGGCGTGAGGCGCGTAATCTAGGGAGCATGCTCTCTGTGCTCGTCGCCGACGATGAACTCCCCGCCGTCGAGGAACTGGCGTTCCTGCTCGGCAGGGACGCGCGGGTCGGGACCATCCACCGCGCCTCGAGCGGCACGGAGGCGCTGAAGGTCCTCGAGCAGCACACCGTCGACGCCCTGTTCCTCGACATCCACATGCCGTCCCTCTCGGGGCTGGACATCGCCCGGGAGATCTCCCGCTTCAGCCGTCCGCCCGCCGTCGTGTTCGTCACCGCCGACGAGGACCGCGCCCTGGAGGCCTTCGAACTGCGCGCCGTCGACTACCTCCTGAAGCCCGTGCGCACCGAACGCCTCGCGGAATCCGTCCGCCGGGTGTGCGAGCTGATGGAGGGCTCGACGGCCGCGCCGGAGGTCATCACCGTGGACCAGGGCGGCATCAGCCGCATGATCAGGCGCGACGACGTGCGCTACGTCCAGGCGCAGGGCGACTACGCGCGGCTGCACACCTCCGAGGCGAGCTACCTCATCCGGATCCCGCTCAACGACCTCGAGCGCCAGTGGGCCACCGCGGGGTTCCTCCGCACCCACCGCTCCTACCTCGTGGCGATGGACCAGGTCCGGAAGGTCCGGATCAGCGCAGGCCGGGCGAGCCTGTTCGTCGGCGACGCCGAGCTGCCGGTCAGCCGGCGGCACCTGCCCGACGTCCGCGAGAAGCTCGAGGCCACCCGCCTCCGGCCGGGCCAGTGACCCCCGACGACCGCGGATGACGCAGCCGTCCGAGCCGCCCCGCCGCGTCCGGGTGACCGCCCCGCGGACGGCCGCCCGCGCGACGGGTGCGTCCTTCCCCGTGGCCCGCGAGATGGCCGAACAGTCCGAACTGGGCCAGCTGTTCGTCGCCTCGCTGATCCGGTCGCAGCTGCGCCTCGCCCTCGTGGTGGCGGGCGGCTTCCTGGTCATCCTGATGGGCATCCCGGTGCTGCTCGCGGTGTTCCCGGACATCGAGTCGATGACCGTGCTGACGGTGCCCCTCCCGTGGCTGATCCTCGGCCTCGGGGTGTACCCGCTCGTCATCGGCTGCGCGATCCTGTACGTGCGCAGCGCCTCCCGCAACGAGCGGCGCTTCCAGGACCTCGTGGACGATGACTGACGCGCTCGAAACCGGCAGCCTGCACCTCAGCCCCGCCGTCGGCTACACGGCCCTGCTCCTCGTAGCCCTCAGCACCGTGCTCATCGGCATCTACGGTCTGCGGATCTCCCGGACCACCGGGGATTTCTACGTCGCCTCCCGGACGGTGCGCCCCTGGTGGAACGCCTCCGCGATCGGCGGCGAATACCTGTCCGCCGCGAGCTTCCTCGGCGTCGCCGGGCTCATCCTCATCTCGGGCGTGGACGCCCTCTGGTTCCCGATCGGGTACACCGCCGGGTACCTGATGCTCCTGCTGTTCGTCGCCGCTCCCCTGCGCCGCTCGGGTGCCTACACCATCCCCGATTTCGCGCAGGCGCGGCTGGACTCGCTGCTGGTGCGCCGCGTGACGAGCATGCTCGTCGTCGTCGTCGGCTGGCTGTACATCGTGCCGCAGCTCCACGGCGCCGCCCTGACGGTGCAGATCACCACGGGCCTGCCGTCGTGGGTGGGACCGCTCGCCGTCGTAGTCGTGGTGTGCCTGAGCGTGGTCACGGGCGGCATGCGCTCCATCACGTTCGTCCAGGCGTTCCAGTACTGGCTCAAGCTGACGGCCCTCGCCGTCCCGGCGGTGTTCATCCTGTTCCGCCTGGGCGCCGAGGGCGCGTCGGTCACGGCGGGCGGCAGCGTGTTCACCACCGACCTGAACACGACGGCGCACGCCTCCCTCTACGGCACCATCTCGCTGGTCATCGCGCTCCTGTTCGGCACCCTCGGGCTCCCCCACGTGCTGGTGCGCTTCTACACGAATCCGGACGGGGCGTCGGCGCGGCGGACCACGGTGCTCGTGCTCGGCCTGCTCTCGGTCTTCTACCTGTTCCCCACCGTGTACGGCATCCTGGGGCGCATCCACACGCCGGAGCTCGCGGCGGGCGGCGCCGCGGACGCGACGGTCCTCCTGCTCCCCGGCCGCATCTTCGACGGCGCGACCGGCGACCTGCTGTCTGCCCTGGTGACGGCGGGCGCGTTCGCCGCGTTCCTGTCCACGACGAGCGGCCTCGTGGTCTCCCTCGCCGGTGTGATCAGCCAGGAGTTCTTCCAGGGCAGCGTGACGGGGTTCCGGCGGGCCGCGCTGCTGTCCACGATCGTCCCCCTGGTGATCGCCCTCCTCACCGACACCCTGGCACTGGCCGGCAGCGTCGGGTCCGTCTTCGCGTTCACCGCCTCCACCATCTGCCCGCTGCTGCTGCTGGGCATCTGGTGGCGGGGCCTCACCGACGCCGGCGCGATCGCGGGGATGGCCGTCGGCGCGATCCTGTGCGGCGGCGCGATCGCCGCCACCGCGGCGCTGGGAGCGGGGGCGGGCGACCGCTGGGTCTGGCTCGGCCAGCCGGCCCTGTGGACGGTACCGGCGGCGTTCCTCACCATGGTGCTCGTGTCGCGCGCGACGGCGGGACGGCGGCCGACCACGGCGTCGCGCGTGCTGGCGCGCCTCCACACCCCCGAGCCGCGCTAGGTCAGTCGATCCCGGCCATCAGTTCGATGACGCGGTCCAGGAACGCATCCACCTGGCTCTCCTCGTAGCCGTCCGCTCCCCGGGCCTCGCGGAACACCGCACGGCGGACGACGTCGACGCTCATCGGCACATGGTTCTCCAGGTACTGCAGGAGGTCGTCGCACAGGCGGTCGACGTCCTCGATGTCGTAGCTCGGGCTGCCCTGCTTCGCGGGCCGGCGGAAACGCTCGCCGGCCGGGCGGTGGAGCCTGCGGCGCAGTACGGCGGCGGTCCGACCGATCTGCCGGAGCCACGCGTCCTCGCCCTCGGTCCGGATCAGGTGGTCGCGTTCCCGCTGCGCGAAGACGTCCTCGAGGCGGTCCAGCGCGGCGTCGACGGCCTGCGGGTCGTACCCGCCGCGGGCCGGGTCGAAGGCCATGGACCGGACGTCCCTGCTCGTGATGGCCGCCGCCGGATCCTCGGCGTCGTAGTAGCCGCGCGCCCTGGCCAGGAACCGGTCCACCTGGCGGGTGTTGTAGCCGAACTCCCGCCGTCCGACACGCGTGAACGGGGAGGTGCCGGGCCGAGCGAGGTCCATGGATGATCCTTCCGCCTAGGCCGTCGAGGGACAGTTCAGGAACCCGCGGGCCCCGGGATTCCGCCGTCGGCCCGTCGTCAGAGCAGTCCCGGTACCAATGTAGCGGACAGCAGATAGGCGACCGGGCAGGCCAGCACGATCGAATCCAGCCGGTCCATCACGCCGCCGTGGCCGGGGAGGATGGTGCCCATGTCCTTGACGCCGAGCTCCCGCTTGATCATCGATTCGGCGAAGTCGCCGGCGGTGGCGGAGGCGACGACGACGACGGCGAGGGCGAGGCCGATCCACAGCGGCTGCCCGAGCAGGAGCACCGCGCAGAGCCCGCCGATGATCATCGCGCCGCCGATGGAGCCGCCGAAACCCTCCCAGGATTTCTTCGGGCTGATCTTGGGCGCCATGGGGTGCTTCCCGAAGAACGCCCCGACCAGGTACCCGAAGGTGTCGTTCGCGACCACGAGCAGCAGGAGCGTGGCGATGACGAGGTAGCCTCCCTCGGCGCGCATCAGGAGCATCGCGAAGCTCATCATGAACGGCACCCAGAGCAGCGTGAACGTACCGGCCATGAGGCTCTTCGCGGCATCCGGGGCGGGGTCGAGCGAGCGCCACAGGAAGATGCCGACGACGGCGGCGACGGTGGCGACGGCGAGCCCCTCCGCTCCGCCGAAGTAGGCGGAGAACGGGAGCACGAGCGTTCCCGCCAGGGTGGGCGCGAGCGGCACGCGGATGCGGCGCAGCCCCAGCGCCCGGGAGATCTCCCAGACGCCCACGGCAGCGAACAGGGTGACGATGCCCGCGAAGACGACCGGGAAGAACAGCAGGCCGACCAGGACCGGGATGAGGAGGCCGGCGCCCACACCGATGGCCGCGGGGAGGTTGCGGCCGGCGCGCGACGGCGCACCGGGCTCCCGGGCGGATCGTCGCCGCTTCAGCAGTCCGGGACCGGGCGTCCAGCCGGTACGCCGCGATCGGCGGGACGCAGGGGCGGCACCGCCCGGGGCGGCACCTGCCTCGGGCACCGCGGCGGTCGCTGTCCCGGCGTCGGGCTTCGGGACGGGCCCGACGCCGGGACCGGCTGGATTAGGATCTGCCATCAGACCTCGAGCAGCTCCGTTTCCTTGCGCTTCAGGAGCTCGTCGATGAGGTCCACGCGCGCCTTGGTCATGGCGTCGAGTTCCTTCTCGGCGCGTGAGCCCTCGTCCTCACCGGCGTCGCCGTCCTTCACGGCCTTGTCGATGCCGTCCTTGGCCTTGCGGCGGACGTTGCGGATGGAGATCTTGGCGTCCTCGGCCTTGGTCTTCACCAGCTTCACGTACTCCTTGCGGCGCTCCTGCGTCAGCTCGGGCAGGACCACCCGGATCACATTGCCGTCGTTGGACGGGTTGGCTCCGAGGTCGGAGTCGCGCAGCGCACGCTCGATGTCGTTGAGGGAGGCGCGGTCGAACGGGGTGATGAGCAGGGTGCGCGCCTCCGGGTTCTGGAAGGACGCGAGCTGCTGCAGCGGGGTGGGGGCGCCGTAGTACATGACGACCACCTTGGAGAACAGGGAGGCGTTGGCTCGGCCGGTGCGGACCGTCGCGAAGTCCTCCTTTGCGACCTCCACGGCCTTGTCCATCTTGTCGGTGGCTTCCAGCAGGGTCTCTTCGATCACAATGTCTCCTTCGATCCGCAGTCGGCTGCACGGCAACCGTTCCAGTGGTCAATCCTAGTTCAACGGCGCGCCGCACCCGGGCGCGGCCCGGGCGGCACCGCCGTTCCCGCCCGGGGGCTAGGTGGTGACGAGGGTGCCGAGCTTCTCCCCCCGGATGGCACGCGTCACGTTGCCCTCGCCCTGCATCCCGAAGACCACCATCGTCAGGTTGTTGTCCTTGCACATGGTCATGGCCGTCTGGTCCATCACGCGGATGTCGCGGCGCAGGGCCTCGTCGTAGGACAGGGTCTGGAGCTTCTCCGCCGTCGGGTCCTTGTGCGGGTCGGCGGTGTAGACGCCGTCGACGCCGCTCTTCGCCATGAGGACCTCGTCCGCGTGCACCTCCAGCGCACGCTGGGCCGCGACCGTGTCGGTGGAGAAGTAGGGCAGGCCCGCGCCGGCGCCGAAGATGACCACGCGGCCCTTCTCGAGGTGTCGGATGGCGCGCCGCGGGATGTACGCCTCGGCGACCTGGCCCATGGTGATCGCGCTCTGCACGCGCGTCTCGACACCGGCCTGCTCGAGGAAGTCCTGCAGGGCCAGGCAGTTCATGACCGTGCCGAGCATGCCCATGTAGTCGGCGCGGGAGCGGTCCATGCCGCTCTGCGACAGCTCGGCGCCGCGGAAGAAGTTGCCGCCGCCGACGACGATCGCCACCTCGACGTCGCCGACGGTCGCGGCGATCTGCTGGGCGATACCGCGGACCGTGTCCGGGTCCACGCCCAGCTTGCCGCCGCCGAAGACCTCACCGGAGAGCTTGAGCAGGACCCGGCGCCGCCCCGTGGGACCACCCGTCGGAGCAGTGGATGTGGTGTCCATGAAGTGCCTCCCGGGCATAGTGCTGTGGGCCGGTCCTGGGCGGACGGCCGATGGTGCGAAGGTGGGATGGTGCCGGACCCGTTACAGGATACGGCGCGCCTCCCGGGCGCAGGAAAGGGCGGCCACCTCGAGGGTGGCCGCCCTTCACAGTTGTGCTGTCGACCTGGCCTGAGGTACTAGGCGCCGACGCGGAACCGCGCGAAGGCCGTGGCCTTGGCGTCGGCCTCGGTGAGGACGGCGGCGACGGACTTCTTCGCGTCCTTGGCGAAGGCCTGGTCCACCAGGACACCCTCCTTGAAGAAGCCGGTGAGGCGTCCTTCGACGATCTTCGCGAGGGCCTGCTCGGGCTTGCCCTCGGCGCGGGCCGTCTCGTCGGCGATGCGACGCTCCGACTCGACGAGCTCGGCGGGGACATCCTCGCGCGTCAGGTAGGTGGGCGAGTAGGCGGCGATGTGGACGGCCACGTCGTGCGTCGCAGCGACGGCGGCGTCCCCCGAGCCCTCGACGGCGAAGAGCACGCCGACCTGGGCGGGGAGGTCCTTGGACGTCTTGTGCAGGTAGGCGTCGACGATCTGCCCTTCGACGCGGGCGATGCGGCGGACGTCGACCTTCTCGCCGAGCAGCGCACCAGCTTCGATGACGTGCTCCGAGACGGGCTTGCCGTCCAGCTCGAAGGCCAGGAGGGTCTCGACGTCGGTGGCGCCGGACGCGACGGCTGCGCCGAGCACCTTGTTGGAGAACTCGATGAAGGGGCCGGCCTTGGCGACGAAGTCGGTCTCGCAGTTGACCTCGATCATGACCCCGACGTTGCCGTCGACGCGAGCGGCGACGAGGCCCTCGGCGGTCGAGCGGCCTTCGCGCTTGGTCGCGCCCTTGAGACCCTTGATCCGGATCAGTTCCAGGGCCTTGTCGGCGTCGCCATTGGCCTCGTCGAGGGCCTTCTTGACGTCCATCATGCCCGCGCCCGTGCGCTCGCGCAGGGCCTTGATGTCAGCGGCAGTGAAATTTGCCATATGAACTCCTAAGTTGAGGTGGATCGGAACATGCGTAAGGGGCATGGTTTGACCCACACCCCTTACGCATCGAGGACTACTTGGTGTCGCTGGCGGCTTCCGTGGCGGGAGCTACTGCTTCGGGGACTTCCTCGGCGATGGGAGCCTGCAGGCCTGCAGGCGCCTCCTCGACGGCGGGAGCCTCGACGACGGGTGCTTCGACGGCGGGTGCTTCGGCGGCGGCTTCCGGAGCTGCGGCTTCGGTCGCCTCGGGCGCGGCAGCGGCGGCGTCCGAGGTGCCCTGGAGCAGCTCACGCTCCCACTCGGCCATGGGCTCGTCGGCGGTGGCTTCGTTGTTGCCCGAGCGGTTGTGGCGGGCCATGAGGCCTTCGGCCACGGCGTCGGCGATGACCCGGGTCAGCAGGTTGACGGCGCGGATGGCGTCGTCGTTGCCGGGGATCGGGAAGTCGACCTCGTCGGGATCGCAGTTGGTGTCGAGGATCGCGACGACGGGGATGTTGAGCTTCTTCGCCTCGTCGATGGCGAGGTGCTCCTTCTTGGTGTCGACGACCCACACGACCGAAGGGGCCTTGGTCAGGTTGCGGATACCACCGAGGTTGCTCTGCAGCTTGGTGAGCTCACGCTTGAGGAGCAGGAGCTCCTTCTTGGTGTGGCCCGAACCGGCGACGTCGTCGAAGTCGATCTCTTCGAGTTCCTTCATGCGCTGGATGCGCTTGGAGACCGTCTGGAAGTTGGTGAGCATGCCGCCGAGCCAACGCTGGTTGACGTAGGGCTGGCCGACGCGCGTGGCCTGGTCGGCGATCGCTTCCTGGGCCTGCTTCTTGGTGCCGACGAAGAGCACGGTTCCGCCGTGGGCGACGGTGGCCTTGACGAACTCGTAGGCGCGGTCGATGTAGCCCAGCGACTGCTGGAGATCGATGATGTAGATGCCGTTGCGCTCGGTGAAGATGAAGCGCTTCATCTTCGGGTTCCAACGGCGGGTCTGGTGACCGAAGTGGACGCCGCTGTCGAGCAGCTGGCGCATGGTTACGACTGGCATGTTCTGCCTTTCCTCAGCTTCGGCTCGGGCGCGGAGCGCCGCCTGAAGCTTGTTGACGGTTGTCTCGGTGCCGGCCGGGGTGGCCGGTACGTCCTGGTACCGGGTCGTCCGATGGACGCGCCCTCCCCAACCGGACTGGTCCGGACCGCAGGGTGGGCACTTCGGCGCCGTTCGTCGGCGCAGAATCGCAGGTACGCGTAGTCAGCCTGCGGATTCCACGACCCATTGATGCCAGTGGCATACGGATGTGGGAGCAGCAGACTGCTGGATCCAGTGTACTACAGCGGCGGTGGCGGATCGGGCCGGCGACGGCGGTCGGGCAGCGGTCCCGGCGACGCTCCGGGGGTGCCTCCACCCCTCGGCTCCGACGCGTGATGTCCACATACGGGCCCGGGGTGCGCGCCCGGCGGACGGGAGATGCAGGCTGGGGCCATGAGCGATCCCCTCGATTCCCTCGATCCCCCGATGCACCAGCCGGGCCGCCGTCGCGCTGGCGTCCGGGAGGGCGCCGCCCCCGCCGTCGCGGTGGCCCTTCTCACGGTGCTGCTCTGCGTCCCGTCCGGAGCCGGCACCTCCCGCCCTGCTTCCGCTGCCGGCGTGGGGTCCACTCCGGCACCGTTCGTGCCCGAGTGGACCTGGCCCCTGGACCCTGCGCCCGAGGTCCTCCGTCCCTTCGAGAAGCCGCCGCAGACGTGGAAGCGGGGGCACCGGGGCGTCGACCTGTCCGCCCGTGCCGGCGGTCCCGTCGGGGTGGTGAGTCCGGCGGACGGCGTCGTGTCCTTCGCGGGAAGGGTGGTGGACCGGGGTGTCCTGTCCATCGACCACGGCCAGGGTCGGATCAGCAGCTTCGAACCCGTCTCCACGGATCTGTCCCGGGGCGAGCACGTCAGCCGGGGGCAGGTGGTGGCGACGCTCGACGCCTCCCCTGCCCGCCGACCCGCGGACGGACCTGTCCGGGAGCACTGCGGTCAGCCGTGCCTCCACTGGGGCGTCCGCGAGGACGGCGAGTATGTGGACCCGCTGTCCTTCGTGACGGACCGGCGGCCGTCGGTGCTGCTTCCGCTCGGTGACGGCGTGCGGATCCGGCGGTAGAGCGCTAGACGAACGCGGCGATGCCCGTGATGGACCGGCCGGCGACGAGGGTGTTGATCTCCTGCGTGCCCTCGTAGGAGTAGATCGCCTCGGCGTCGGAGAAGATCTTCGCCATCTCGTAGTCCACGACGATCCCGTTGCCCCCGAGGATGTTGCGCCCCGCTGCGACGCTCTCGCGCATGCGGGCCGTGGTGAACGCCTTGGCGAGGGCCGACTGCTCGTCCTTCGCCTTGCCCGCGTCCTCGAGCTGGGACAGCCGCACCATCATGCCCATGGAGCTCATGGCATTGCCCAGGATCTGCACGAGCTGCTGCTGCACGAGCTGGAAGCCGGCGATCGGCCGTCCGAACTGCTCGCGCTCCACGGCATACCGGCGGGCGACGTCGAAGGCCGCGAGCTGCTGGCCGACGGCCTGCCAGCCGACGGCGAGGCGCGTGACCTTGAGGACCTTGTTGGTGTCGCGGAAGCTGTTGGCCCCCTTCAGGTGGAAATCGTCCGACACGACCACGTCATCGAGGACGATGTCCGCGTTCTCGACGGTGCGGAGGGCGATCTTGTTCTCGATCTTGGACGAGGAGAAGCCCGGGAGCGTGGTGTCCACCAGGAAGCCCTTGACCTGGTTGTCCGCGAGGTCCCGCGCGTAGATGACCACCCAGTCGGAGAACGTGGCGTTGCCGATCCAGCGCTTGGCGCCGTTGAGCACCCACGACCCTCCGTCGCGGCGCGCCGTCGTCCGGGTCCCGCCGGCGACGTCGGAGCCGCCGAGCGGTTCGGTGAGGCCGAAGGCGCCGATCTTCTTCATCGCGTAGATGTCCGGCAGCCACTCCTCCTGCTGCTCCTTCGAGGCGAGGGCCTCGATGGACCCCGTGAAGAGTCCGTCGTGGACGCCCATGAAGGTGGCGAACGAGGTGTCGGCACGGGTCATCTCGGCATGGGTGATGCCCGCGAAGAGGTTCGAGTAGCCCTGGCGGTAGACCGGGCTCATCGGGTCCAGTTCGGCGATCTTCGGGATGAGGTCCTGGGGGAAGACACCCTTGTTCCACCAGTCGGCGGCATGCGGGCGGACCTCGCGGGTGAGCCAGCCTCGGATCTCCTGCAGCCTGGAGCGCTCCTTGTCGGACAGCAACTCCTCGAAGGCGAGGAAGTCGCCGTCGGCGTACGGAAGGTTGTCGATGTCGATCGTCGTCCTGCTCATGGGATGCCCCTCACTCTGGTCGTCGGCGACCAGCACTGTTCCTCGACCTCTGAGTCCTGTGGGCATGAGCCCACGGCTCTATGTTACCCGCCGGTAACTTATGGCGCCAGTGGCACCGGGGGTGGTGGGCGACGGATCGGAGGACGACGAATGCGCCGCCCCGGGAGGGCGGCGCATTCGTGGGTCGTCGCCGACCGGGTGCGTAGGGCTGCTGGGGCTTGAACCCAGGACAAACGGATTATGAGTCCGCTGCTCTAACCAGCTGAGCTACAGCCCCCAGGGAGCGCACGGCCCCTGGTGCACCGGCGCCGGGACGACCGCCCCGGCGCCGGACGCAGCCTTCATTGTATGCGGCCGGCGAGATCCGCTTCGCGGGGGGCGGGGGGCTGCGAGGAGAGGGTCCCGTAGTACAGGCCCTCGAACGTCTCCAGCGTCGCGTTGATGTCGTGCTTGCCCACCATGGCCCGGCTCACGGCGCCCATCGCCTGCTGCTCCTCCCGGGAGAGGCTGAGGATCTCCGTGATGCGCTTGCCCAGCTGGTCCGCGTCGCCCGGCTCGAACAGGTAGCCGTTCTCGCCGTCGGACACCAGGTGCGGCAGGGCCATGGCGTTGGCGAGCAGCACGGGCGTGGACGCGGACATGGCCTCGAGGGTGACGAGCGACTGCAGTTCGGCGGTACCCGGCTGGCAGAACAGCGACGCCCGGATGTAGCTCCGGCGCAGCTCCTCGTCGTCGATCAGGCCGCGGAAGCGCACGCGGTCACTGATACCGAGACGGGCGGCCTGCGCCTGCAGCGCCGGCTTCACCTCGCCGCCGCCCACGATCTCGAGGTGCACCCCGAGGTGCTCGGGGGTCCGGGCGACGGCGTCGATCAGCACGTCGATGTGCTTCTCCTCGGCGAGCCGGCCCACGAAGAGGACCGTCGGGTGCTCGTTCGGTTCGATGACCTCGCCCGGCCGGACCTCGTAGGCCGCGGCATCGATGCCGTTGGAGACGGGCAGCACCTCACGCAGGAAGGCGTGGTCGTGCATGGCCTTCGCGGCCAGCGGCGTCGGGGTGGTGACCGCGGCGGCCCTGCCCATCACCTTGCCCATGTCCCTCCACGAGTTCTTCGCCACGATCCGCTTGAACCACTCGGGGAAGGGCAGGAAGGGGTTGATGTTCTCGGGCATGAAGTGGTTGGTGGCCACGACCCGGATGCCCCGCTTCACGGCTTCGTACAGCGCGTACTGCCCCACCATGTAGTGGCACTGGATGTGGACGACGTCGGGCCGGACCCGGTCGAACAGCAGGCTGATGTCCCGCTTGATCTCCCAGGGGAGGCAGATGCGCCAGTAGTCGTGGGTGGGGACGCTGTGCGAGCGGAGGCGGTGGACGGACCAGTCGCCGTCCGGCTCGGTGACGCTCGGGCCGTTGGACGGGCGCGGAGCGAGGACGTGCACCGCGTGGCCTCGCCCCGCCATCCCCTTCGCCAGCCGGTAGCCGAACTGAGCCGCGCCGTTCACGTTGGGCGGGTATGTATCCGCGGCGATCAGGATGGTCAGGGGCTTGAAATCAGCCGGGTAACTCACGGAGGGATCCCTACGTCGGTGTGCTGGACAAGTACTTCGATGGCTCGGATCAGCGCTGCCGCTTCACGACGTCGGGGTGGTGTCGGGCCAGGGCAACGACCCCAACAATAGCAACGAGGGCTGCTGCGCCCATGCCCAACGCGGTCACCGTCCGCACATCGGGCTGGAGTTCCTGGAGGATCGTGATGCCCACGGCGATGCCGACGATCGGGTCGATCACGGTGAGGCCCGCGATGACGAGGTCGGGTGGGCCGGTCGCGTAGGCGCTCTGCACGAACCAGATCCCCAGCGCCACGGCGGCGGCGAGGGCCAGCAGGGTTGCGATCGGGACGTTGAGCAGGAACCGCCCGTTCGGGTCCAGCAGGTGGCCCGCGACGATCTTGGTCAGGACGGCGACGAACCCGAAGAGGACGCCCGCCCCGAGGATGTAGGCGAACGCGTTGAGGCGGTGCCGGCCCACCACGGCCAGGGAGCCGAACAGCAGGACTGCGGCCCCCAGCAGGAGCACCACCGACAGTTCCTGCGCGGGTTCGACCGCGTGGTTCTCGCGGGTGACGTTCACGGCGAGGATCACGAAGAGGGCACTCCCCGTCACGCAGGCGGTGATCGCGGCGACGGTGGGACGGTTCAGGCGGATGCCCTGGTCGCGGGAGTTGACGATCGTGGTGATCACGAGCGCGATGGCCCCGATGGGTTGCACCACGGTGAGGCTGGCGAGCGACAGGGCGATCACGTTCAGCGCCGTCCCCGTGACGAGCAGGAAGAGCCCGAACAGCCAGCGCGGGTTGGTGAGGAGGCGGGTGAAGCCCGAGGAACTCAGGTTCAGGCCGCCCGTGTTCGCCCGCACGGCACTGCCCTGGCGCTGCGCTCCGAACGCGAGGAAGACCGCGCCGAGGAGCGCCAGCGCGATGGCTAGGGCGGGCACGACTGCTGCTCGGCCCGCTCCAGACGGTATTTGCGGTGTGCTGCGATGAAGTAGGCCCCGAAGGCGACGAGGTGCAGGACGCATCCCACGGCGAGCATGGCCTGGGCGAGAACGAAGATCCACTCCTGCTCGAAGCCCTCGACCTCGTGCAGCAGGAGCAGCGGCGCCCCGACCAGCAGCAGCGCGGTCCGGATCTTCCCGACCGTGATGACGGGGAGATGCAGCGGCCCGCGGAAGAGGACGAGGGCGTTGACGATGAGGATGAGGTCCGGGATGACGATGGCCCAGACGAGCCATGCGGGGGCGATACCGTCGACGACGAAGGTCACGGCGACGACGATCATGGCGGTGCGGTCGGCGACCGGATCGAGCCACTTCCCGACGACGGACACCTGGTTGAGCCGCCGCGCGAGGTATCCATCGACCCAGTCGGTCGAACCGATCACCACCAGGGTGGTCACGGCGGCTCCGTAGCGCTGCTGCGTGATGAACCAGACGAACAGCGGGACCCCGAGGAACCGGACGATCGTGACGAGGTTGGGCAGGGTCCAGGCCGTCGTGAGCACCGGGCCCTCGCCACCCGGCCGTCCTCCAGCCCCGATCAGTCTCATCACCCGTGCCTCCCGGTCCCATTATGCAGGCAGACGGCCGGTCCCAGTCCCCCGCTCGCGGGGATCGGGGACCGGCCGTCTGTCGGTCGGGCTGCCTGCTACTTGCTCAGGAGGCGGCGCAGCATGACGAGCATCGCGGCGACGGACGCAGCGAGGACACTCAGCGGCTTCCAGCGGTCGGCGAGGCTCGTATTGAGGGGCACGTCGCGCCGGACGGCGACCGCCCCGGTCCTGCCGCCGACGGTCGAGCTGCCGGCCGTCGGCGTGCCCTGGGGCGAGCGGTGGCGGGCGCCGTCGAGGCGTGACTTGACGTCCACGCGCGCACCGAGCGAATCGCGGGCGTCGGCGATGTGCGTCCGGCGCTCCCCGGTGCGGCCGCGCAGCTCCTCGTAGGAGGGCGTCGGTTCCTTCGGCCGGGTGTCCTTGTCGGCGTCCTTGGGCTTCTTCTCCTCCTTGGGCTTCTTGACGTCCAGCGTGGCCGGGTCGAAGCTGCGGCCCTCCTTGAGCACACCGAGGTCGTAGCGGATGCCCCGGATCGCGTCCTCGGGCAGCAGCGGGAGCTGCTTCTTGAGGCGGGAGACCCCGATCAGCGCGAGGATGCCGCCGATGACGAGGAAGACCAGCGCGACCAGCAGGGCGGCCAGCCATGCCGGCATGATCTCGGCGAGACCCATGATGGCCGCGACGACGAGCGCCACGGCGAAGAACAGGACGAAGACCAGGGCGACGACGAGGAGTGCGGCGGCGATCCCGGCCTTGGTGCCCTTCTGTTTCAGCTGTGCGACGGCGATCGAGAACTCGTCGCTGGCCTGCCGCGGCGTCAGGCGGGCGAGCAGCCTGATCAGTCCGACGATCGAGAGTGAGCCTGTGGACCGCTTGCCGCGCGTACTAGCCGAGCTGTTCATAGGCCCTGCCTCCATTCGTAGGTGTCTTGCTGGACATTCGCTGAACCAAAATTACCATCGGGCCCGGGCACGTCAGCCGCCAGCGGGCGGCGGTGCCGTCGGGAGCGGGATATGCCGCGATGCGGTACTGCCGCCCGCCCTGCTCCCACGGTGCCCGTCATCGTGCCGGCGCGAGCTCGGCGTTGTCCTCGAGGTCCCTGCCGGCGAACTCGGGGAGCCTGGTCCGGACGAAGACGAAGGACACCACGGCGAAGACCGTGAAGGCCGCGTACATGACCCACAGGCCGAGGTTCGCGCTGACCCACGGGAAGGTGAGGGTGACGATGAAGTTGAAGACCCAGTTGACCATCGTCGCGACGCCGAGGGCGATCGAACGGATGCGGTTGGGGAACATCTCGCCGAGCGTGACCCACATGACCGGGCCCCAGGTCGCGGCGAAGAAGATGACGAAGAGGTTCGCGCCCACGAGGGCTATCGGACCCCAGACCCCGGGCAGGGCCACGTCGTCGCCGGTCCCCTCCGCCTGGAGGAAGGCGAGGGTCGCTGCAAGGAGCCCGACCGTCATGCCGATCGAACCGGCGAGGAGCAGCTTCCGGCGACCGATGCGGTCGACGAAGAAGATGGCGACGAACGTCATGGTGACATTGATGATCGAGGTGATCACCGACGTCGTGAAGGAATCGCTCTCGCTGAAGCCCACGGACTTCCACAGCGTCGTGGAGTAGTAGAAGATCGCGTTGATGCCGACGAGCTGCTGGAGCGCCGCGATGGCCATACCGACCCACAGGATGGGCTGCAACCCCAGCGCGGGACCGCGCAGGTCGCGGTACCCGGCCCGGTCATCGCGTTCGAAGCTCTCGCGGATCTGGCGGATCTTGCCCTCGGTGTCCCGGACGCCGGACACCCGCGACAGGATGCGGGCGGCGTCTTCGTCCCGATCGGCCCGGACGAGGAACTGGGGCGACTCGGGGATGATGAGCGCGAGGACGCCGTAGACGACGGCCGGGAGCACGCCGACGAGGAGCATCCAGCGCCAGGCGGACAGCCCCCACCAGAACTCGTTCGCGGCGCCGCCGGCGGCGTTGGCGAACGAGGCGTCGGAGAGCAGTGCGACGAAGATGCCGATCGTGATGGCGAGCTGCTGCACCGAGGCGAGTCCCCCGCGCCACTTCGACGGCGCGATCTCCGCGATGTACCCGGGCACGATGACGGAGGCGATACCGATCGCCAGGCCCCCGACGAGACGCCAGGCCATGAGGTCCCACTCGGAGAAGGCGAACGCGGATCCGGCGGAGTTGATCGCGAACAGGAAGGCTGCCGCGACCATCACCTTCTTGCGCCCCCACCGGTCGGCGAGCCCGCCGGCGAACCACGCACCGGCGGCACAGCCGAGCAGCGTGATGGCGACGGTGAACCCGAGGACGCTCGCGCTCAGCTCGAAGTCGGCCTGGATCGAATCGACCGCACCGTTGATGACGGCCGTGTCGAAACCGAAGAGGAGGCCTCCGACGGCGGCGGCCATCGTGATGCCGATGACCCGCGCGAGGTGCCGCGGTGGTCCGGCGGTCTCCGTGTCGACGTCGTGCTCGCTCATGCTCGGTTCTCCCTGCTCGTTCGGCCCTTCAACACCCTACGTCAATCCGAAGCCTGCTTAGCAGCGCGTCCGCCGTTCGGCCAGCGCCGGAGGGACGGGGAAAGGCTTGACGGGGGTCGTAGGATAGGAACACCGTTGATTCGCCGCAGCAACCACTTCGTCCCGATCGGGACGGCCTGCTGCACGTCGCGAGCCGCTCCGCCGTCGTCGCCGGGCCGCCGCCGCAGTCGACGCATCCCCTGCTCCACCCGATCCGCACCCTGGCCGCACCACCGTTCCCGTTAGGCAGCATCTTGAGCACCACCGTGAGCACCATCACCCATCCCGGCGACGCCCTCTCCCGCCGCGAGAAGATCATCTACGTCTTCATCCTCGGCACCCTGACCGCCCTCGGACCGTTCACGATCGACCTGTACCTGCCCGCCTTCCCGGCCCTGCGGTCGGACCTGGGTGTCTCCGAAGCGGCCATCCAGCTGACGCTGACGGGAACGATCATCGGGTTCGCCGGCGGGCAGCTCCTCGTGGGGCCGCTCAGCGACAAGATCGGGCGGCGCCTGCCCCTCATCTTCGCGACCACGCTGCACGTCGGGGCCTCCATCGGCGCAGCGTCCTCCGAGGACATCAACATGCTCATGCTGTTCCGCGTGCTCCAGGGCATCGGCGCCGCGGGCGGCGGCGTGGTCGCGATGGCCATGGTGCGCGACCTCTTCGGCGGCTACACCCTCGTGCGCATGCTGTCCTACATGGCGCTCGTCAACGGGATGGCACCCATCTTCGCCCCGGTGATCGGGTCCCAGCTGCTGCTGCTCTTCCCCTGGCCGGGCATCTTCTGGTTCCTCGCCGGCTACGGCGTGCTGGTGATCACCGCGGTCTCGCTGTTCATCGTCGAGACCCTCCCCCGGGAGAACCGCCGCCAGTCCGGTCTCACCGTCGCCCAGCGGTACCGCACGGTCCTCAGCGACCGCATCTTCATCGGCATCCTGCTGGTCGGCGGCATGAACTTCTCCGGGCTCTTCTCCTACCTCTCGGCGTCGCCCTTCCTGTTCCAGGGACCGTACGGACTGAACGAGCAGCAGTACGGGCTGCTGTTCGCCGTCAACTCGCTCGGCATCGTCGCGGGCGTGCAGATCAGTGCGCGGGTGCTCCGGCGCGTGGGTCCGCAGTGGGTCATCGCGGCGGCGACGATCGTCCAGCTCACCATGGCGATGCTCATCATCGCCTTCGACCAGCTGGGTCTCGGCTTCTGGGGGACGGCCGTCCCGCTGTGGTTCTACATCATGGCGACGGGCTTCGTCTTCCCGTGCGTGCAGGTGCTGGCGCTCATCAACAACGGGGCGCAGGCCGGCACCGCGGCGTCCCTCCTGGGCGCGGTGACCTTCGGGACGGCGGGCCTGATCTCGCCGCTCGTCGGCCTGCTGGGCGAAGGCATCGAATCGGCCACCCCCATGGCGCTCGTCATGGCTGCGTGCATCGCCCTGGGCGTGGTCTTCCTCTGGACGGTCGTCCGGCCCAGGACCGTCCCCGCCCTGCAGTAGCGCCGTGTCGCGCCACCGCAGGGCCTCCGGGCTCAGGCCGCCGAGGCCTTCGACCCCGGCCCGGTGTCCGAGGGGAGGGCCTCCGCCGTCGTGGCGATGTTGCGAGCCATGGACTTGAAGATGAAGCCGTGGAAGGGCAGCACCGCCAGCCAGTACAGGCGCCCGGAGAGCCCCTGCGGGAAGAACACCGCCCGCTGGTAGAAGGAACTGCCGGAGCCGTCCGGTTCGACCCTGAACTCGAGCCACGCCCGGCCGGGTACCTTCATCTCCGCACGGAGCCGCAGACGCTCGCCGCGCACGATCTCCTCGACCCGCCAGAAGTCCAGGGCCTCGCCCGTGAGCAGTTCCTTGGCGTCCCGCCGTCCACGCCGGAGGCCCACGCCACCGGCGATCTTGTCCATCCAGCCGCGGGCCGCCCAGCCCACGGGCCAGGAGTACCAGCCGTTCTCGCCGCCGATCCCCTCGACGACGCTCCACAGCTTGTCCGGAGAGGCGCTCGAGCTGTAGGTCTGGACGTCGGTGAAGACCGTGTGGCCGGCCCACTGCGGGTCCGACGGCAGCGGATCGGCTTCGGAGTCCACCTGTGTCGCCCCGGCCCAGCTCGTCTCCACCTCTCCCCCGCGCATCTTGCCGAGCGCCAGGTCCACCGCGCGGCGGTAGCCCGTGAGCCCGCCCTCGGGCACCGCGATGTACTGGTCGATGTCGTGTTCGGAGGTGACGGCGTCATGCTGCAGTGATTCGATGAGCGGCATGGCCATCGCCCGCGGGATGGGAGTGACGAGGTTGACCCAGTGCCCGGCCAGGCGCGGCGTCAGGACCGGCAGCGCCAGGATTTTGCGGCGCGGCAGCCCGGCGGCTTCGGCATACTGGTTCATCATCTCGGCATAGGTCAGCACTTCGCGGGACCCGAGGTCGAACGTCCGGTTCAGGCCCTCGGGGAGGTCCAGTGCTCCGAGGAGGTAGTGGATGACGTCGCGGACCGCGATCGGCTCGATGTGGTTCAGGACCCACTTGGGCGCGGGCATGACGGGGAGGACGTCGGACAGGTGCCGGATCATCTCGAACGACGCCGACCCCGACCCGATGACCACTCCGGCCTGGAAGGCGATGGTCGGTGTGCCGGATCCGAGGAGGATCGTACCCACCTGGGTGCGTGACCGCATATGGGTGGACAGCTCGACGCCTTCGGGGTGGAGGCCACCCAGGTACACCATGCGGCGCACTCCGGCGTCGCCGGCGGCCTCGGAGACGATGGCCGCGATGTCCGCCTCGCGCCTGTCGAAGTCCCGTCCGGAGCCCATGGAGTGGACGAGGTAGTAGAGCGTATCGACGCCCCGGGTGACCTTGCGCATGGCCTCGCGGTCCTGCAGGTCACCCTCCACGATCTCGACGGACCCGGCCCAGGGGACGTCCTTGAGCTTCTGCGGAGACCGGACGATGACGCGGACCCGGCGGCCCTCGGCGACGAGTTTCGTCACGAGCCGACCGCCGATGTACCCCGTGGCCCCGGTGACCAGGATGAGCTTGCCGTCACTGCCTTCACTGTTCATGGCCGAAGCCTACGCCTGCCCTCTGACAGCTTCCTGGAGCCTGTCCTCCCCGGACAGCTCCGTCCCTCATCGGAGGTGATCCGTCACAGTGGTCACACTGGTACCATTTGCACCGTGACCGGGATGACGACGCTGGACTCCCGTACGCGCCCGACAGTCCCCCGGAACCAGCCCGTCCTGGCCGTCGCCCTCCTCCTCGGCGCCGTGCAACTGTTCCTTGCGACCGTCACCGCGGGACGCGCGTCCTACTGGGGCGACGAAGCCGCGACCCTCTCCGTGGCGCAGCGCCCCCTGCCCGACATCCTCGCCCTGCTGGCACACGTCGACGCCGTGCACGGCTTCTACTACGTCATCCAGGGCGCCTTCCTGTCGCTCGTGGGGACCACGCCATTCCCCGCCCGGATGCTGTCCGTCGCCGCGATCGGGGCCACCGTCAGCCTCACCGTGATCCTCGGCGACCGTCTTGCCGGCCCGCGAGTAGGCATCTACGCCGGGATGATCGCGTCATTCCTGCCGGGCCTGATCTGGGCCGGCGCGGAGCTGAGATCCCCAGCGCTCACGGCCCTCTCCGCTGTCCTGGTGATCCTCGCCCTCGAGAGTGCCACCAGGAGCCCGTCCGTAGCCAGGTGGGCGACCTACGCGGTGCTCCTCGCCATGGCTGTCTGGCTGTTCGTGTTCTCCGCCCTCCTCGCCCTACCCGCGGCGGTCCTGGCGCTCAGCCGCTCCCGTCCGGGGCCGTTCCTCTGGGCCACCGGCGCGGCAGCCCTCGCGTCCCTGCCCATCGTCCGGATCTCCTCCCGGCAGGTGGGGCAGGTCGCCTGGATCCCCGACGAAGCGGGAGCCCTTCTGAAGGGCGCGCTCGTGGGCCAGTACTTCTTCGGCCAGCGACCCTACGACGCCTTCTCGGCCCCGACCGCGTACTTCGCCGTGGCGGTAGCGGCCCTCTCCCTCGGCCTGGTGGCGTGGTACACCCGCTCGGCATCCCGCGACCGCGATCTCCGGGTATGGGCGGTGACTGTGGCGTGGACCGTCGCCCCGACGCTCCTCCTCGTGGGCGCCACCCTGATCGGGAAGCCCCTGTACCTCGAGAGGTACCTGACATTCACGGCACCCGGCGTGTGCCTCCTGCTGGGCGCAGCGCTGGCAAGCCTGCCGAGACGCCCGGCTCTGGCGACCCTGATGGCGTTCTGCCTCCTGGCGACGCCCGTCCTTGCCGGCCAGAAACTTGAGGGATCCAAGCCGGACAACTATGCGGCCCTCGCCCGCTTCGTCGACGACCGCAAGGAGCCCGGCGCCGCAGCGATCTACTCCGCCGTACGCGCACCCGGCCTGCCGACGTCCTACCCTGACCAGTTCGAGGGCGTCGAGAATGTCGCCCTCGACGCCGGACCCATCGACACCGCGTCGTTCTGGGGAAGGACGACCCCCGCAGCGGCGATGGACGTGGGCGAGGTCGCGGATCGCCAGGTCTTCGTGTTCACCCTCACCGCCTATGCGGACTCCTACCCTGATGCTGTCGACCCGCTCGGTGTGCTCGGCGAGGACCCGTATCTGGTGCGCCTGCTCGATTCCGGCTGCACGGTCTCCGAAACGTCCACCGTCACGACGTTCACCGCGTACGTCCTCGACTGCTAGCGTCACCGCCGGCCGTCGTGGTGGCCGGCGTGGATCGGGAGGCGTGGGCCGGCGGCTGCCTCGTCCGACATGAAGAGGGCCCGACCGGCGTTTCGCTGGTCGGGCCCTCTTTCCAATGCTCCTCCGACTGGACTTGAACCAGTAACCCTTCGATTAACAGTCGAATGCTCTGCCAATTGAGCTACGGAGGAAAGCGCGGTCTCTACTTTACATACCCCGGGCAGCGAAGTGAAATCGGCCCGGAGTCACTCCTGGCGCAGCTGCCGCCGCTGCATCTCGAGCTCCATCAGGTCCCTCTGCAGCTGGTTGTAGAGTGCCGGATCGGTCGCGGGATCCATGCGCTGGAGCTGCCCGAGCTTCTCCGCCTTCTGCTGCGTGATCCGCAGTTCGGTGAGCCGGTTCAGGATGTCCCGGCAGTAGCTCACCATCGCGTCGGCGTCCTTGGCCGGCAGCGGACGGACCGCCAGTTCGCTCACCAGGGGACGCAGGACGTCCGGCACGCCGTCGCGCACCGATTCCACCCACCGCGACAGCTCGGTGCCCGCCGCACCAGCCGCGAGGACGGCGTTGTGGAGGGCCTCGTACACCGGGACGGTGAAGTGCATCGTCGAGAAGCTCTCCCACTGGGGCGCCGTGAGGAGCGTGGGCTGCTGCAGGACCACCTCGAGGGCTTCCCGCTCCATGCGGGCGATCGGGTCCCGGGGGTCCGGCCGCTCGAAGAACGGCTCCTCCGAGGGCGCCGCCCCGGTGCTGTCCGACGCCGCGGTCCCCGGCTGGGCCTGGCTCCCCTGGCTCCCCTGACTTCCCTGGTGCGCCTGCCGGCCCTGCTGACGACTGCCGGCCGACGGCGAGTTCTCCCGGCGCGCGGCCGCGGACACCGCCCGCGCCACCTGGTCCTCCCCCACGTACTGCATCCCGAGCCAGCGGGAGAGCTCCCGCGTGTAGGTGGACCGCAGCGACACGTCGCGGATCTGCGCGACGATCGGCGCCGCATGGCGCAGCGCCTTGACCTGCCCCTCACCGGAGGAGAGGTCGAAGTTGCCGAACGAGGCCTTGATGGCGAACTCGAACAGCGGACGGCGGTCGGCGATGAGTTCCCGTACGGCGTCGTCGCCCCGTCTCTGGCGCAGCTCGCACGGGTCCGCGCCGGAGGCCTCGACGGCGACATAGGTCTGGGAGGTGAACCGCTGGTCCTCCTCGAACGCGCGGAGCGCGGCCTTCTGGCCCGCGGCGTCACCGTCGAACGTGAAGATCACCTCGCCGCCGGTGCCGTCGTCGGACAGGAGCCGGCGGGCGATCTTGATGTGGTCCGTGCCGAACGCCGTGCCGCACGTGGCGACGGCGGTGCCCACGCCCGCGAGGTGGCAGGCCATGACATCCGTGTACCCCTCGACGACGACGAGCTGCCGGTTCTTCGCGATCTCCCGCTTGGCGAGGTCGATGCCGTACAGCACCTGGGACTTCTTGTAGAGCGAGGTCTCCGGGGTGTTGAGGTACTTGGGACCCTGGTCGTCCTCGAACAGCTTGCGCGCACCGAAGCCCACGGTGTCCCCGGTGATGTCCCGGATGGGCCAGATCAGGCGCCCGCGGAACCTGTCGTAGAAGCGCCCGGCGTTGCTCGAGGAGGCGCTGAACATCCCGGTGAGCTTCAGCTCGTCGAGCGTGAAGCCACGCCCCGTGAGGTGGGTGAGCAGGCCGTCCCAGCCCTGGGGTGCGTAGCCGACGCCGAAGTGCGCGGCCGCCTCGCGGTCGAAGCCGCGGTCCTGCAGGAACTGGCGGGCGGTGCCGGCGCCGGGGGTGAGGAGCTGGTCGCGGAAGAACTCCGCGGCGATCTTGTGCGCGTCCAGGAGCCGCTGCCGCCGGCCGACGTCCTCGCGGCGCGGCCCGGTGCCGCCGTCCTCGTAGTGCAGCTCGAAGCCGATGCGCGCGGCGAGCTTCTCGACGGTCTCGCTGAAGGAGGTGTGGTCCAGCTTCTGCACGAAGCTGATGACGTCCCCGCCCTCGCCGCAGCCGAAGCAGTGGTAGGAGCCCATCTGCGGCCGCACGTGGAAGGACGGCGACCGCTCGTCGTGGAACGGACACAGGCCCTTCCACGAGCCGATGCCCGCGGACTTCAGGGTGACGTAGGCCTCGACGACCTCCTTGATGTCCGTGCGCTGGCGTACCTCATCGATGTCTTCGCGCTTGATGAGTCCGGCCATGTCCCCAGTTTAGGCCCGCCCCGCCGACACTCCGACCGCCCTCCGGGCCGATGGGGGCGGGAGCGGGCAGGCGAGCGCGCAGGCCTACCAGAGGGCCGGGACCGGCCCCACGATGCGTTCGTGGAGTCCGAGGGCGGACACGTCGGTGAGCGAGGCGACCTGGTCGACGACCACGCGCAGGCGGGCGTCGTCGTCCTCCGCCTCCCGCCAGTCCGCGGCGAACATCGGTTCGAGGTGCCGGTCCCCGTCGGCGTGGATCTGCGCCACGAGGGACGCCAGGATCTCCCGCTGGCGCTCGTAGAGGGGCTGGCGGTGGTCGGTGGTCATCACGTAGGTGGTGGCCAGGCCCTTCATGACGGCGATCTCCATGACCGTCTCCTCCGGGACCACCATCTCCGCGTTGTAGCGGGTCAGCGGATCAGGGCCGTAGATGGACCGCGTGGACTGCATGGCGCTAAGGCAGAACCGGCCGATCAGCTGGCTCGTCATGTTCTTGAGGGCCGCCATGGACCGTCGCGTGCCGTCCGCCTCGCGTACCCAGACCGGTGTCCTCTCGAGCCGGGAGAGGGCGCCGTCGACGGCCGCCGGGTCGCTGCCCGGCAGGTACCACTGCTGCGTGTAGCCGACCACCCGGGCGCGGGCGTCGGCGCTGTCCATCCACCGGAGCTGCAGGTGCCCCGCGACGATCGCGTCCTCGACGTCGTGCACGGAGTAGGAGATGTCGTCCGCGAGGTCCATCACCTGCGCCTCGAGGCACGAGCGGCCCTCCGGGGCGCCGTCGCGCAGCCACGCGAAGACCGGGAGGTCGTCGTCGTACGCACCGAACTTCGTGGTCCGCTGACCGCTGATGACGGGCGCCGCGGCCGCCGTCCACGGGTACTTGCAGGCGGCGTCGAGGCTGGCCCGCGTGAGGTTCAGCCCCGCGGGACCGCCGCCCGGAGCGAGGACCTTCGGCTCCAGCCGGGTGAGGAGCCGCAGGGTCTGGGCGTTGCCCTCGAACCCTCCGATGCCGTGGGCGAGGTCGTTGAGCGCCGATTCGCCGTTGTGCCCGAAGGGCGGGTGCCCGAGGTCGTGGGCCAGGCACGCGGTGTCCACGATGTCCGGATCACAGCCGAGGGTCCTGCCCAGTTCGCGGCCCACCTGGGCCACCTCCAGGGAGTGGGTGAGGCGCGTGCGCACGAAGTCGTCGGTGTCGGGTGCGACGACCTGCGTCTTCGCGCCGAGGCGGCGCAGCGCGGAGGAGTGCAGCACCCGTGCGCGGTCGCGTTCGAAGTCGGTCCGGTGCGAACTCTTGGGCGGTTCCTCCACCCACCGCTCGGTGTCCGCGGCACTGTAGCCGGGGGGGACGGACGGATCGCGGAGACTCATGATGCCTTTCTAGCGCAACGGGGACGGGACGGGGTGCCGGTCCGCATCCTTGTGGACTGCGGGGAGGGCGTCATCCGCCGGATACGTCCACCTCGGCAGCGGCGATGTCCGCCTGCTGCGCCGCATTGAGGACGCGGCCGTCGAGCCAGTGCTCGGGCAGCGCGGTCCTCTTGGGCGAGCCCGCGCGGCCCCGGGGCCCCTCGGCGTCCTGCCCGGGGTACGGCGAGTCCTTGTCGAGTTCGTCCAGGAGCCCGCGCAGCACCTCGAGGGTGGGCACGGTGGCCAGCTTGGCGCGCAGCTCCCCGCCGACGACGTAGCCCTTGAAGTACCAGGCCATGTGCTTGCGGATGTCGCGCAGCCCCATCATCTCGCTGCCGAAGGTCTCCACGAGCAGCTCCGCGTGCCGGTACACGGTGTCCGCGACCTGCCCGAGGCCGGGACGGTGCCGGGACGAGCTGCCCTCGAAGGCGTTCACCAGGTCCCCGAAGAGCCACGGCCGCCCCTGGCAGCCGCGCCCGATGACCACGCCGTCGACGCCGGTCTGCCGCACCATCCGGACGGCGTCCTCCGCGCTCCAGATGTCGCCGTTGCCGAGCACGGGGATGTCCGGCAGGGCCTCCCGCAGCTCCGCGATGGCGTTCCAGTCGGCCTGTCCTGAGTAGAACTGCGCCGCGGTGCGGCCGTGGAGGGCGACGGCGGCGACCCCGCTGTCGCGCGCGATCCTGCCGGCCTCGCGGAAGGTGAGGTGGTCCTCGTCGATGCCCTTGCGCATCTTGATGGTCAGCGGGACGTTCCCCTTCGACGCCTCGCGCACGGCGGTCTGCACGATCCCCGTGAAGAGGTCGAGCTTCCACGGCAGTGCGGCGCCGCCGCCCTTGCGGGTGACCTTCGGGACGGGACAGCCGAAGTTCAGGTCGATGTGGTCCGCGCGGTCCTCCTCGACGAGGAGGCGGACGGCGGCGCCGACGGTCTTCGGATCGACGCCGTAGAGCTGGACCGAACGGACCGCCTCGTCGTCGTCGTGCGAGATGATCCGCATCGATTCCGGACTGCGCTCGACGAGCGCTCGGGAGGTGACCATCTCGGACACGTACAGGCCGCCGCCGTACTCGCGGCAGAGCCTGCGGAACGCCTTGTTGGTGATGCCGGCCATGGGGGCGAGGATCACCGGCGTGTCCACGGTGATGGGACCGAGGGTGAGCGGCGGCAGATCGAGCTTCAGCGCGCCGTCGGGTGCGTCGGGAAGGGCATCCGCGGGGTCGCCGTAGCCGGGATCGCCGGAAGGGACGGGGAGGGTCGATACTGCTGTCACCCCTCCATTGTCGCAAGCACCCGCAAATCCGGCGTCGTCGCGCGCCGCACGTCCTCGGTCCGCCCTGTCCGCCCTGGCCGCCCGTGCCGCCTTGCCCGCCCTGCGCCACGCGTTCGTCATGCGCCCGGCTCCGGGACGCTCCGGGCAGGGCGTTCGCCGAGCGCCACGAGCCGTTCCCCCGGGGCGAGGGTTCCCGCGCCCTCGGCGGCGAGGACCGCCGGTGTCGCACCCTCGCCGGGGTCGCCGTCGTCGTGCCTGCCGCGCGTGGTCCTCGGACCCACCGCCTTCACCACCAGCACCGCGATGAGCGTGGTGAGCGGGATGGCCAGGACGAGGCCGATGGAGCCCACCAGGGTCCGCACCACCTCCTCGGCCAGTTCGCCGCTCGTGAGGGTGTCGATGAGGGTGCGGTCGTAGAGGGAGACGAGGATCAGCACGGGCAGCGCCGCCCCGGCGTACGCGAAGGCGATGGTGTAGACGGTGGAGGCGATGTGGTCGCGGCCGATCCTCATGGCGGACCCGAAGAGCCGGCGCCCGGAGGTGTTCGGGGCGAGCTCGTACAGTTCCCACACCGCCGAGGACTGCGTGATCGTCACGTCGTTGAGGACACCGAGGCCGGAGATGATCAGGCCGCACAGGATGATCGAGGAGATCGACAGCTCGTCCGAGGCGTTCACGAGCGTGTACGCGTTCTCGTCGCCCACGCCGGTCAGGTGCGCGGCGTCGGTGGCCCAGGCCGCGAGCACCGCCGTGATGCCGAGCCCGAAGACCGTCCCGAGCAGCGCCGTCGAGGTGCGCGCGGAGAAGCCGTGCGCGAAGTAGAGGACGCCGTACATGATCACGATCGAGCCGACGAGTCCCAGCAGCAGGGGCGGCGCGCCCTCGACGAGGCCGGGCAGGATGAACTGCGCCAGGACCACGAGGGCGCCGACGAGGCCGATCATGGCCCGCAGGCCCCGCCAGCGGGCCACCGCGATGACGACGACGGCGTACAGGACGGCGAGCGCGACGATCGGGACGGAGCGGACGAAGTCGACGAACACGTAGGGCGCCGCCCCGTCCTGCATCACGGACGCCAGGTCGAGGTAGCGGATCTCGTCGCCCGGCTCGACGGCGTCGGTCTTCGCGAGCTCGGGCGTCACCTCGACGGGGATGAGGCCGCCCCCGAGCGCCGGCTGCGTGTAGGCGATGGTGCAGGTGAGCGCCGTTCCGCCGGCGTCGACCGTGGCCCGGGAGGACGGGCAGTCGCCCTCCCCCACCTCGCGGACCGTCCCGCGGTCGAAGCTGACGCCCTCCGCCGTCGCGTACGGACTGGCGACGGTGAGCGAGCTGCGGTCCCCGCCCGGCCACAGGAGCACCATGGCGATGAGGGTGACCACGCCCAGGGGCACGAGGATGGCCGAGAGCAGGAGGTTCGCCCGGCGTCGCGCGGCAGTCGCGGGGGCGGACGGCTCCGAACTCCCCCTGGTGTGCTGGTGGCAGTGGCCCACGGGCATCCTCGGTGGTCGGGCTGGTTTGATGGTGCGGTGGCAGGTGCGCCGGGCACCGTCTGCGATTCTACGCAGGGAGCCCGCCGGGCAGCGGCAGCCCCGTCCGGGGCGGAGAGAGGTGGTACGTGGCAGCGAAGGCATCACCTCCCGCACGGGACAGGGATCCGGTGCTCTCGATCCGCGGTGCGTCGTCGCCGGTGCGCGGCGTGGCGCTCGTGCTGCACGGCGGCCGGGCGGACAGCTATGACGCCGTGCAGCCCACGCACCTCAGCCCTCTCCGGATGCGCCCCTTCGCCGCGCGCCTGGCAGCCGCCGGCGGCGGGCAGGGGCTCGCGGTCTGGACGCTCCGCAACCGGGTCCGCGGGTGGAACGGGGAGGACCGGTCGGCCCTCCGGGACGCGCGCTGGGCGCTGGGACGGATCACTGCGGAGCATCCCGACGTACCGGTCTACCTCCTCGGCCATTCCATGGGCGGGCTGACGGCGCTCTCCGTTGCGGGCCACCCGCAGGTCCGCGCCGTCGCGGCCCTCGCCCCGTGGCTGGCGCCCTCGAGCCCCGTCGAACCGGTCCGCGGGCGCAGCCTCCTGATCATGCACGGGGACACCGACCGGTGGACGAGCCCGACGGCGTCGCTCGCCTTCGCCCGCCGGGCCCAGCCGGTGGCGGCGGACGTGCGCTACGTGCGGATGCTCGGCGCCGGCCATTTCATGTTCCGCACGGTGCCGGTCTGGCACGGCATGAGCACGTCGTTCCTGCTGGGCCGCTTCGCCGAGGACACCGGTGCGGTGATCGACCGCCGCGTCCTCGCGCGCTCCGCTCCGCTCTTCAGCGCCGCGGATCCGCTCGACATCACCGCGTGAGCCCCGGCCGTGCAGCGCAGGTCCCCCCGTCCGGGGTACAAAGAGTACACAGAGAGCACCAGCGGGTTCGTCCCGCGACCGCCGAGGGCAGGAAGAGGGATCTGAGCATGGGATGGAAGCCGCGGCAGAGCGACCGCATGTACCGGTTCGTCGTCTACGCGGGCAAGACCGCGTTCGCGGCGCTGCGCCTGCCGGTCACGGTCACCGGGACGCAGAACCTGCCCGCGTCGGACCCCCTGAACCGGCGCTCGCGCCGGGCCGTGCCCGGGCACGGCGCCGTCGTCGCCATCACGCACTTCGGCTACCTGGACTTCGCCTTCGCGGAACTCGTCCTGTGGAACCACGCCCGCATCCAGGCGCGCTACATGATCTCCAAGCGCGCGGCGGAGCACTGGTTCGTCAGCCCGTTCGTCTTCGGCCTCGGCCACGTCATCACGGACCGGAAGGCGGGGGCGGCGGCATACGACGACGCCCTCGCGAAGCTGCGGGCCGGCGAGTACGTGGCGATCCTCCCCGAAGCCGGGGTGTCCCGCAGCTACACGGTGCGCGCGCTCAAGACCGGCGCGGTGCGGCTCGCCGCCGAGGCCGGCGTCCCCGTGATCCCCGTCTCCGTCTGGGGGTCCCACCGGCTGCTGACCCGCGGCCACGGCTTCTCCGTCCGGCGCGCCTGGAAGTCCCCCGTCCGCGTCCACATCAGCCCCGCCATCCACCACGCCCCGGGACTCGACGTCGCCGAGGAGACGGAGAAGCTCCGCCAGGAACTCCAGGACGGCATCGAGACGTGCATCGCCGACTTCCCGGTGGCCCCGGAGCCCGGCGCCTGGTGGATGCCCGCGCACCTCGGCGGCGGGGCCATGACCGTGACCGAGCGGGAAGCCGCGGACCTCGCGGACCAGAAGGCCGGCCGGCACGACCGCGGCTGAGCACGGGTGAGCGTCAGCCCGTCGCGACGACCAGTGTCTCCGGTCCGGCCAGGCGTGCCGCACCCGTGGCCAGCAGGGGATCGACGACGGCGACCAGCGCCTCCATGGCGTCGTCGATCTCCAGCTGGATGGGGTACTGGTGCACGAGCATCGCGATCAGGGTGGCGACCGCGGCCTGCTGCTCCTGCTCGGGCAGCGTCGTGTCGTAGCCGAGCAGCACGTCCGCCGGGTCGTCGGTCCGCGCCTGCGTATAGCTGACCGCGAATGCCGCGATGGCACCGCCGTCGGCCTTCGGCCGGTCCCGCAGCACGATCGCTCCCCCGGCACCGCTGGCGTCCCCGAGGAACAGCTGCTGGGCCCGGCCCAGGCTGATGTCCGCCCGGTCCCAGGCGTGAACGGACTCGTAGAATGCCGCCACGGCCCGCGTCAGCTCCACGGACCCGGTGGCCGCCTCCTCCAGCTGCGGCCCGGCCGCGTCGTCGAAGGCCGGCGCCGCGAGGGCCCCGGGCGCGACGACGACGAGCCGCGAGCGCTGCAGGGTCCCGAAGCCCGTGGCCTCCGCGAACGCAGCGCCGGTGGTCCCGGGCGACACCTTCGACCGCAGGACCGTGACCCCCGACGGCGACGCCGCGGCCTCGTGCTGGAGCATGGTGAGGAGCGTCGAGCCGACGCCGGCCCGCCGGTGGTCCTCGGCGACCTCGATGTAACACCAGAGCCGGTCCGGGTGGAGCGCCGCCCCGTACACGCAGCCCGCCGCCACGGGGACGCCCTGGTCGACCGCCGTGATACAGCGGTTCCAGGGGGTGTCCGACGGCGGGCGGAACGAGCCGCGGAACTGCTCGGCGGCCGCCGACTCGGGGCCTCCCCAGAGCTGGAGGAGCTCGAGATCGTCCCCGTCCTGCCAGGCACGGTAGTCCAGGGCCATCAGGCTCCGATCAGGCGCTCGGCGAGGTAGCCCTGCACCTTGTCGAGGGACACGCGCTCCTGCGTCATGCTGTCGCGCTCGCGGATGGTCACGGCCTGGTCCTCGAGGGTCTCGAAGTCCACCGTGATGCAGAACGGCGTGCCGATCTCGTCCTGCCGGCGGTAGCGGCGGCCGATGGCGCCGGCGTCGTCGAACTCGATGTTCCAGGACTTCCGCAGCTGGGCCGCGAGGTCCTTGGCCTTCGGGGAGAGGTCCTCGTTGCGGCTGAGCGGCAGGACGGCGGCCTTCACCGGGGCGAGGCGCGGATCCAGCTTCAGTACGGTGCGCTTGTCCACGCCGCCCTTCGCGTTGGGTGCCTCGTCCTCGGTGTACGAGTCCACGAGGAACGCCATGAAGGAGCGGGTCAGGCCGGCGGCCGGCTCGATCACGTACGGCGTGTAGCGCTCGTTGGTGGCCTGGTTGAAATAGCCGAGATCGGTGCCCGAGTGCCTGGAGTGCGTGGACAGGTCGAAGTCCGTGCGGTTCGCGATGCCCTCGAGCTCGCCCCACTCGGAGCCGGCGAACCCGAAACGGTACTCGATGTCCGTGGTGCCCTTGGAGTAGTGGCTCAGCTTCTCGAGCGGGTGCTCGAAGAGGCGCAGGTTGTCCGGGGCGATGCCGAGGTCCGTGTACCAGGAGAACCGCTGGTCGATCCAGTAGCGGTGCCACTCCTCGTCGGTACCCGGCTCCACGAAGAACTCCATCTCCATCTGTTCGAACTCCCGCGTGCGGAAGATGAAGTTGCCCGGCGTGATCTCGTTCCGGAAGCTCTTGCCGATCTGCCCGATGCCGAACGGCGGCTTCTTGCGCGCCGTGGTGAGCACGTTGTTGAAGTTCACGAAGATGCCCTGCGCGGTCTCCGGGCGGAGGTAGTGCATGCCCTCCTCGGAGGCGACGGGGCCGAGGAACGTCTTCAGGAGTCCGGAGAACTCCTGCGGTTCGGTCCACTGGCCCCTGGTGCCGCAGTTGGAGCACGTGACGTCCTGCAGCCCGTTCTCCGGGGCGCGGCCCTTCTTCTCCTCGTACTCCTCCTCGAGGTGGTCGGCCCGGTACCGCTTGTGGCAGGAGAGGCATTCGACCAGCGGATCGCTGAAGACCTCGACGTGCCCGGAGGCCTCCCAGACCTGGCGGGGAAGGATGACGGCGGAATCGAGTCCGACGACGTCCTCGCGGCCGCGCACCATCGTCTGCCACCACTGCCGCTTGATGTTCTCCTTGAACTCGGCGCCGAGGGGCCCGTAATCCCACGCAGACCGTGAACCGCCGTAGATCTCCCCCGACTGGAACACGAAGCCGCGCCGCTTGGCGAGCGAGATGATGGGGTCGAGCGCTGACTTGGCTGCTGCCATGGTGATGTCTCCAGTTCTGGGCAGGCCGCTGGGTGCGGTCGCTGGTGGGGTCGCGTGGATCGGGCCGTCCGGCCCGGACGACGGGCACGGAAGCTACCCGCCAGCCTACCGGTCCGCCCCGCGCGTCAGGGGCCGTCCTCCGCGGCGGCCCGCTCCGGGACCCGCCGGACCTTGACGCGACACCCGAAGTGTTCCTAGGTTGAACCCACGGTGACGTGTGATCCATGTCACTCGAGCCCGGACGGACCGGGCGCTCGCATCCTGAGGAATCCCATGACCCTATCCCTACCGCCGCGCGCCTGCCTCGGGCGCTCGGCGCTGGCACTCGCGGGCACTGTCGCCCTCGTCGCCAGCGGCAGCTTCGCGGCCAATGCCGCCCCGACCTTCGACAACAGCAACAACAACTCCTCCAAGAAGCTCCGGACCGCCGTCACGGTGGAGAAGGTGGTGGGTCACCTCACCGCCCTGGACGCCATCGCCGAGGCCAACGGTGACACCCGGGCCTCCGGCACCGAGGGCTACTCGGACTCGGTCGACTACATCGTGGGCAAGCTGACCGCGGCGGGCTACACGCCCACCGTCCAGCCCTTCACCTTCCCGTTCTTCGCGGAAGTCAGCCCCGCCGTCCTGGAGCAGACCGCGCCGAACGACGTCACCTACGGCCCCGACGACGTGGCCACGATGACCTACTCCGCCCCCGGCGACGTCTCCGGGACCATCAGGGCCGTCGACACGACCGGTGCGGCGAACGCGACCGGCACGAGCGGCTGCGAGGCCTCCGATTTCGCCGGGTTCCCGGACGACGCCATCGCGCTCGTACAGCGCGGCAGCTGCACCTTCGCGGTCAAGGCCGCCAACGCCGAGGCGGCGGGCGCCCGTGCCGTCATCATCTTCAACACCGGGGTGGGGGCGAACACCGGCCCCGTGGCCGGGACCCTCGGGGCACCCGACCTCGTCGACATCCCCGTCGTCGGGGCCAGCTTCGCGGCCGGCGAGGCCCTTCTCGGCGAGGGCGTCAGCGGCAGGGTGGCCGTCGACACCATCTCCGAGAACCGCGAGACGTACAACGTGATCGCCGAGACGGCCACCGGCAACCCGGACAACGTCGTCATGATCGGCGCGCACCTGGACAGCGTCCTCGCCGGCCCGGGCATCAACGACAACGGGACGGGCAGCGCCGGCATCCTCGCCGTCGCCGAGGGCATGAGCAAGGTCAAGCCCGCGAATAAGGTCCGCTTCGCCTGGTGGGGCGCGGAGGAGGAAGGCCTGCTCGGCTCCGAGCACTACGTGGCCGATCTCGTCGCGAAGGACCAGCTGGACTCCGTGGGCCTGTACCTCAACTTCGACATGATCGGCTCCCCGAACTTCGGGCGCTTCGTGTACGACGGCGACAACTCGGCCTTCCCCGTCGGCCCGGGGGCCGCAGCGGGGCCTGCCGGTTCCGGGCAGATCGAGCAGGACTTCCATAACTACTTCGCCTCGGTGGGCCTGGCGTCCGGTGAGACCGCGTTCAGCGGCCGCAGCGACTACGGGCCGTTCATCGCCGAGGGCATCCCGGCCGGCGGACTGTTCACGGGTGCCGAGGGCATCAAGACCGCCGAGCAGGCAGAGCTCTTCGGCGGGGAAGCGGGTGCCCCCTACGACGCGTGCTACCACGCGGCGTGTGACGACACCGACAACCTCAGCATCGAGGCCCTCGACCAGATGAGCGACGCCGTCGCCCACCTCACGATCACCTACGCCATGAGCACGGCGGACGTGAACGGCGCCGGCGCCCCCGTGAAGGGCAAGGGCGCGAAGGACCGCTTCGAGGGCAACCCCCTCGGCGGCGGCACCGAGAGTGGCGGCGGGCTCCACCCGGAGCACGACCACGACCACGAGGTCGCGGACCGCTAGCTGACCCGAACCGCTCACGGCAGGGGCCGGTCCTCCGGGACCGGCCCCTGCTGCGTGCTGGAGCCCTCCCCTGCTGCCGAGCGCCGGACGCTAGGCCCGGGCGCGCCGCGGCCAGGGCAGCGTGGTGAGGATGATCGCCGCGAGGGTCAGGAGCGTGCCGGCAACCGTGGCTAACACCACGATGGTGCCGGGCGCGGGAACCACGAGGTCCAGGAGGAGCGACCCCACGAGCTGGCCGCCGATCATGCACAGCCCCGTGAGCAGGACGCCGAGGCTGCGCACGAGCAGCGCCCCCAGCGCGATGAAGATGCATCCCATGGGCCCGCCGAGGTAGTACCACCACTCGGTGGGCAGCGGGTTTCCCGGCCCGGCGATCGCGACCTTGACCAGCCACGCCGACAGCAGGACCGCCGTGCCGGCGATGAAGTTCATCAGCGTGGCCGCGAGCGGCGTGCCGTAGTGGAGCGCCGCCGTCCCGTTCATGGCCTGCTGGAAACTCAGGAGCACTCCGGCCACGACGGGGAGCAGGACCGGGACCAGCCAGGCCGAGACGTCGCCGGCCGCACCGAAGCGCGGGGACACCGCCCAGATGACGGACAGGACGGTCAGGACGACGCCGATCACCCGCATGGGCGTCGCGGCGCGCTTGCCGCCGGGCCCGATCCCCGCCTTGTCGACGAGGAGCCCGCTGAGCGACTGGCCCATGACGGTCGCCACGGTGAACAGGGCGACGCCGAGGATCCCGATGGTCAGGGACTGGGAGAACACGAAGAACGCCCCGATGGCCCCGGCGGCGATGTAGAAGGGCGGGAACCGCCGCTCCCGGACGGACGGGATGATCTGCAGAGCACCCGCCCGCGCGCCCGGCAGCGCGAGCGTCAGGACGATCATGACCACCAGTCCCGTGCCGAAGCTGATCAGCGCGGCTGCGATGCCGTCGCCGAGCACCGTGCCGAGGGCGCCGTTGATCCTGCCCTGGACGGGGATGGCGAGGCCGGCCACGAGGGCGAGCGGGAAGCCGAGGGCAGGGGGCAGCACGGGGGCATCAGGCACCCGTACAGCCTAGTGCGGCGCATCCGGCATGATGGGATGCATGACCGACCACGCAGGCACCGCCGAACTGCCCATCCGCGACGACATGATCCGGCTGGGGCAGGCGCTGAAGCTCGCCTCGCTCGCGGAGGACGGCGCCGAGGCCAAGACGCTGATCGACAACGGACTCGTGCAGGTGAACGGCGAGATCGAGGAGCGCCGCGGCCGGCAACTGCACGCCGGGGACACCGTCAGCGTCAACGGGCAGACGATCCGGATCAGCCGCACCCGGGCGTGAGTCTCGCTGCCGGGCCGGGTCAGCGGCGGCCGAGGACCGTCATGGTGAGGAACTCCCGGACGTGCGCCAGTTCCTGCTGGTTGATGCTGTGGAACATGTTCGGGTAGAGGATCTTCGTCAGCTTCGTGTGCTTCACCAGCCAGGCGTGGGTGACCTCGATCATCTCGGGCATGATGACCTGGTCCTCCTGGTCGCGTCCCCAGAAGAACTGCACGGGCGACGCGGCGGCCTCGTCGTCCCGGAAGAACGCGTGGCCCTCCGACGGCACGGTGAACCCCGAGAGCCCGACGACGCACGCGAAGTCCGTGGGCCGGTGCCGCAGGAGCGACGTCGCGACCGCCATGCCCTGGGAGAAGCCGAGGATGCTGACGCTGGAGTGGTTCCCGCGGACGGAGTCGAGCCACCCGGACACCGCGGTGACGCTCTCGACGACGCGCTCCACGGAGTAGTCGGCCTCGCGGGAGAGCGGGAACCAGGAGTAACCGGGCCCTGCCGCCAGGGGCGCCCGCACGGACGCCACGGTGAAATCTGCGGGCAGGTGGTCGGCGAGGCCCATGAGGTCCTGCTCGTCGGCCATGTAGCCGTGGAACAGGACGAGCAGGGGCGTGCCCCCGCGCTCGGATTCCGGCTTCGACCACAGGACCACAGGGGTCCGGGAGTCGGTGGAGGGCGCGGCGGTGCCGGTGGCAAATTCAGTCATGGCTCCTATCCTTTCACCTCTCCCCCGCGGAGGCCGTACGGTGGCGCGCGGGCCGAGCCCGTTGCAGAATGGCCCGGTGAACCTTTCCGACGGCGAGACCCTGCTGCCCCCCGACGCCGCACCCGTCCAGGACGGTCCGGTGGTCGACCCCGGCCTCAACCCCGACCCTCATCCGTGGCACCGGTACGTGGCGCTGGGCGACTCCTTCACCGAGGGCATCGGCGACCCCAACCCGGAGAGCATCGGAGGCAACCGGGGCTGGGCAGACAGGACCGCGGAGGAGCTGGCCCGGGGGCAGGCGGACTTCGCCTACGCGAACCTCGCGGTGCGCGGGCGCCTGCTGCAGCAGATCATCGACCAGCAGGTGGACGCCGGCCTGGCCCTCCACCCGGACCTCGTCACCATCTCAGCCGGCGGAAACGACCTCCTGCGCCGCGGCGGGGACCCGGACCTGCTCGCCGAGAAGCTCGACCCGGTGGTCGGGACCCTCGGCGCTTCCGGCGCGACGGTCGTCCTGCTCACGGGGCCCGACGTCCGCGAGACGGTCCTCGGGAGCGTGCGGTCGAGGACCGCCATCTACAACGAGAACCTGCGCACCATCGCCGCCCGGCACGAAGCGGTCATCGGCGACATGTGGGCACTCCGCCAGCTCACCAATCCGCAGATGTGGTCCGCGGACCGGCTGCACTTCTCCCCCCTCGGGCACCACACCATCGCCGCCATGGTGCTCGACACCCTCGCCGTCCGGCACACCCTGCTGCCGCTGCAGCCCAAGGACCTGCCGGCGCGGAGCTGGCGGACGGCACGGTCCGAGGACCTCGTCTGGGCGCGCGAGCACCTCGTACCCTGGGTGCTGCGGCGGCTCCGGCACCAGTCCTCCGGCGACGGCGTGATCGCGAAGCGTCCCGAGCCCGGGCCCATCTTCGGTCCGGGCATGCCGCCGGGCACCGCGGGCTAGCTCCCGCCGCGGCCCCTCGCCCGGACGACAGGGATGACCGGGCTTCCGCCCGGTCATCCCTGCTCCATCGTGCGTCGGCTCTATCGTGCGTCAGCGGTCCGGCCGCCGGGACTCAGCCGTCGAGCGAGACCTCACCGTTGGCCACGGCGTCGGCGCAGGCGCTGAGATCCGGCCCGGGCTTGAAGTCGACGAACTGCGGCTGCAGCTTCTGGAAGAGGAACTCGTAGACCTCGTCGCGGGACTTCCCGTCCATGGTCTCCGCGGCCTCCCGGACCGCACCCTGCAGCGCGCGGTCGGCGTCGAGCAGGATCTTGTCGCGGGCTTCCTGGTTCCAGCCGATGGTGCTCAGTTCCATGAACAGCTCCTCTTCCTCGCGGATCGATGCGTCCGGGACCCTTGCCCCGGACGGGCCCGCCACCACTTCCTAAGCAGGCTTACTGCCACCCTAGGTGCTTGCCGGGGGAATCGGCTACCAGCCGTAGAAGGCCGACCCGAGCTGGTGGTCGAGCTGGTGGATCTGGGTGAGGAAGGCGTCGTGGCCCATGGGCGAGGAGATCATGTGGACGGGGACATCGCCGGGCAGGCCGGCCGCGAGCCGGTGCGACTGCCAGGGGAAGTACAGGCGGTCCGTGTCCACCGCGGCGATGAAGAACTCCGACGTCGCCGCCCCCAGGACGTCCTCCAGGCTTCCGCGATCACGCGCGGCGTCGTGGCTCATCAGCGCCTCGGTGAGGATCACGTAGCTGTTGGCGTCGAAACGGTCCACGAGCTTGTCGGCCTGGTGGTCGAGGTAGCTCTCCACCCGGTAGCGGCCCCGGTCGGCGGGCAGGACGGCCCCGAGGGGCTGCTCGGCGTCCTGCTCCGCGCGACCGAAGCGTGCTTCCAGTTCCTGCTCCGCGCGGTAGGTGATGTGCGCGATCCGCCGCGCGATACCGAGGCCCGCCTCCGGATGCGGGCCGCCGTAGTAGTCGCCGCCGCGGTAGGCGGGGTCGAGCCGGATGGCCTGCAGCTGTGCCTGGGCGAACGCTATCTGTTCGGCCGAACTGGCGGCAGTGCAGGCGATGACGGCGCACCGCTCCACCCGCTGCGGGTACATGAGTGCCCATTCGAGGGCCCGGGCGCCGCCCATCGACCCGCCGAGCACGGAGTGCCAGCGCCGGATACCGAGCTGGTCGGCGAGCAGGCCCTCCGCGCGGACGGCGTCGCGGATGGTGACGAAGGGGAACCGCGCACCCCAGGGTTCGCCGTCGGGTGCCAGGCTGGCCGGCCCCGTCGAGCCGTAGCAGCCTCCCAGCATGTTGACGGCCACCACGAAGTAACGGTCGGTGTCCACCGTGCGGCCGGGGCCCACGAGCGAGTCCCACCAGCCCTCCTCCTCCGAGGCGCCACGGGCCACGTGCGAGCTGCCGGTCAGGGCGTGCTGCACGAGGACGGCGTTGGAGCCGTCCCGGTCCAGCCGGCCCCAGGTCTCGAACGCCAGCTGGACGTCGGGCAGCTCACCCCCGGTCTCGAGGACCAGCGGCCCGATCGACGCGACACGGAGCAGCCCGTCCCCCTGGGGAGGTGCGTCGTCGGTCCATGCGGGCAGCGGAGCAGGAGGGTACGTGGTCACGAACGGTCAGGCTCCCTTGGCGGCGCGGAAGCCCGCATCCAGATCGGCGAGGATGTCGGTGATGTTCTCGACGCCGACCGACAGTCGCACCAGGCCAGGCCGGACGCCCGCGGTGAGCTGCGCCTCCGCCCCGAGCTGGCTGTGCGTCGTGGACGCGGGGTGGATGACCAGCGAGCGGACGTCGCCCACGTTCGCGACGTGCGAGTGCAGTTCGAGGCCGTCGACGAAGCGCTTCCCCGCCTCCAGCCCTCCGGCGATGTCGAAGCTCACGATCGCCCCCGTGCCGTTGGGTCCGTACTTCCTCCCGCGCTCGTACCACGGACTCGAGGAGAGCCCCGCGTAGGTGACGCGCTCGACGTCGTCGTGCCCCTCCAGCCACTCGGCGACCGCCTGCGCGTTCTGCACGTGGCGTTCCATGCGCAGGCTGAGGGTCTCCAGTCCCTGGGCGATCAGGAAGGCGTTGAACGGGGAGACGGCAGAGCCGAGATCGCGGAGCAGCTGGACGCGGGCCTTGAGGATGTAGGCGAGGTTGGCGCCCAGCGCACTGCCCACCCCGAGATCGCGGGCGTACACGAGCCCCTGATAGCTCTCGTCCGGCGTGTTGAAGCCCGGGAACCGTTCGGGGTCCTGCGCGAAGTCGAAGTTGCCCGAGTCCACGATGACCCCGGCGATGGCGTTGCCGTGCCCGCCGAGGTACTTGGTGGCCGAGTGCACCACGATGTCCGCTCCCCATTCGATGGGCCGGATCAGGTACGGCGTGGACAGCGTGTTGTCGACGATCAGGGGGATGCCGTGCTCGTGGGCGACGGCGCTGATGCCCTCGATGTCGAGGACGTCCTGCCGCGGATTGGAGACCACCTCGCCGAAGAAGAGCTTGGTGCTCGGCCGGAGTGCCGCGCGCCACTGCCCGAGGTCGTCCGGGTCCTCGACGAACGTGGTCTCGATCCCGAACTTCTTCAGCGTGTGCTTGAAGAGGTTGTAGGTGCCGCCGTAGAGGCTGGGGCTGGCCACGATGTGGTCCCCCGCCTCCGCGATGTTCAGCACGGCGAACGTCTCGGCGGCCTGGCCGGAGGCCAGCAGGAGCGCGCCGACGCCGCCTTCGAGGCTTGCGATGCGGGTCTCCACGACCTCCTGGGTCGGGTTGCCGATCCGCGTGTAGATGGGCTCGAGTTCGGTCAGCGCGAACCGGTTCGCGGCGCTCTCCGCGCTCGGGAAGACGAACGACGTCGTCTGGTAGATGGGGAGCGCACGCGCCCCTGTGGTGGCATCCGGCACCTGGCCGGCGTGGATCTGGCGTGTTTCAAAGGACCAATCGTTGGACATGGTGTTCCCTCTGATCAGGGGCTCCGCCTGTCCGATGCTCCGGCCGGTGGACGCCGCTCCGGGAGACCGGACCCCGCAGGAGCCCGCGCTTGAACGGCGCCGATGGGCGCCGGACCTGGTCTTCACCCGGGGCACCCCACCGCGGTTGGAGGGTTGCCGGCCAGCAAGCCGGGGCTGTGTGCTGGCACTCATGACCTGCATTCATGTAAACCGATCCGGGCGGATCCGGCAACCGTGTGACCCTCCGTGAAGCCGCCCGAGGGCACGCTCCCGGTGCGCCCGACGTCGGCTCCCGATCGGCTCCCAGGACACGCTCCCGGGAGTAAGGCAAGCCTTAGTCGAGACCCAGATCACTTAGTGCCAAGATAGCCGCATGCGCCTGGACCATGTATCTTATGCCTGCGAACCCGATGGACTTGCCGCGACGGCCGATCGAATCTCGGCCAAGCTCGGCGTGGAGCCGGTGAAGGGTGGTGTGCACCCCCGCTTCGGCACCCGCAACATGATCTTCCCCCTGGTCAACGGCCAGTATCTGGAGGTCGTCGAGGTGCTGAACCACCCGGCGTCGGACAAGGCTCCGTTCGGCCAGGCCGTCCGCGCCCGCTCCGAGGCCGGCGGAGGCTGGATGGGCTGGTGCGTCGCCGTCGACGATCTGGCACCGTTCGAGGAGCGCCTCGGGCGCAGCGCGGTGCCCGGCAACCGGAAGTTCCCGGACGGCCAGGAGCTCACCTGGCAGCAGATCGGCATCAAGGGACTCATCGCGGACCCCCAGGTCCCCTACCTGCTCCGCTGGGACGACGGCACGGAGGACCTCCACCCCTCGAAGGCCCGCCCCGCCTCGGTGAAGCTGGACTGCCTCACCATCGCCGGCTCGTCCGAGCGGGTGACCGACTGGCTCGGGACGGACGTCGAGAGGACGCTCGACGGCGTGCAGGTCCAGTGGATCGCCCCCAACGGGACGCCCGGGGTCATGTCGGTGACGTTCGAGACCGACAGCGGTCGCGTCGAGATCTAGGCTCCGGTCACGTGCCGATCCCCAGGGCCGGCCCGAGCAGCGCGTAGCCGACGAAGCCCGTGATGTCGATGAGCGCGTGGGCGATCACGAGCGGCATGACCCGTCGTGTCCGCGTGTAGAACCAGGCGAACAGCAGGCCCATCAGCACGTTCCCGATGAACGGCCCGAACCCCTGGTAGAGGTGGTAGCTGCCCCGGATGAGGGCACTCGTGATGATGATTGCGGGGGTGGACCAGCCGAGGTCCCGCAGGCGGATGAACAGGTACCCGACCACGATGACCTCCTCGAGCACCGCGTGCCGGAGCGCGGACAGCACGAGTACCGGGATGGTCCACCAGTAGTCGTCGAGCGCGGCCGGCACGAGCGCCGTCGTGATGCCGAGCGCGCGGCCTCCCGCGTACACCCCGAGCGTTCCGACGGCGATGATCGCGGCGAGCCCCACCCCGAAACCGACGGTGCGCAGCGGCTGCTCGAAGGTGAGGCCCAGGCGCCGGACGGCCGAGACGCCGGGACCGCTGAGCAGGAACAGGACCAGGGCCACGGGCATCAGCGCGAAGAGGATGTCCAGGAGCTGGTAGGCGAGGTCGAAGTACTCGCGCTCGTTCAGCACCGGGTTCAGGGTGGTGGTCTGGCCCGCGAGGGGTCCCCGCGTGAGCTTGTCCGCGAGGCTCACGACGGCGTACACGCCGGACTGCCCCAGGGAGAGCCCGAAGACGATCAGCAGTTCTGCGGTGATCCGCCGCCTCGGGAGCGGATCCACGGAACCTCCCGCTGCGGACGGGGCGGTGGAGGACGAGGACTCGGCAGTCATGACGCTATCCTGCCAGCGGGAAGGACGGCCTGTCCCCGGATCCCGTCGTCGTCGGTCAGGCGATAGAGATGCGCCACCCCGAGCCGCGGATTACGTCACCCGATTGGGTCTTTTTGATCGCCTCCATCAGGCCTACCGTGGACGCAGGATGCAGCCCGGCCGGGCAGCTGAACCAGGGAGGACCTTCGTCATGAGCACACAAGTTGCAGAATGCAGTGTCGCCAGTTGTTCCTTCAACGACCATTCCCATTGCAACGCAGCCGCCATCACAGTAGGCGGAGAAGAGGACCACGCAGCGTGCGCCACCTTCATCGACATCGGTGTCCACGGCGGCCTGCCCAAGGTCCTGGCCGGCGTCGGAGCGTGCCAGCGCACCGAATGCGCCCACAACGATCATCTGATGTGCAACGCGCCCGAAGTCCGCGTTGGCCCAGGACCCGACAACGCCGACTGCCTCACCTACAGCCACCGGTAGCGCGAATCACCCTCCGGCAACTCGGTCAGTCCCATCACTGCGGCGGCGTGCCTGACCCCTCGCGCCTGTCCCGCAGGAATCGTCCGATGGCCGCACCCGCTCTGCCTGCCGTGCCCATCCCGCCACGAGCCGGCACCAGGTGGGATTCCTCCTGTCGTTGACGCGGTGGCCGTCTGCAGGCAGATCGCTGGTGTCCGGGGCAGGACGTTACCCGGCTCGAGTGACCGACCCGGTTTTGAGAACCATACTCATCTCGTTATCGTTGGTGAGAACGGTAGTCAATAACGGGAGGGTGGGTGTGGGGTGGATCTTGCCCTCAGTGGTCTGTCCGTGCGGATCGGGGACCGGCGGATCATCAGGGATGTGACCCTGGCGGTTGCTCCTGGTGAAGCAGTGGCCTTGATCGGGGCTTCCGGGTCGGGCAAGTCGATGACTGCCGCGGCCATCACGGGATCCCTCCCGCGAAGCGCACACGTCACCGGTCGCTTGGAAATTCGGGGTCGGGACGTTCGTCCTGCCACGAGGCTCCGCCCGGAGGTGGCCGCGGTGCGTCAGGACTCCCTGACTGCTCTTCATCCGTTGGTGCGGATCGATCGGCAACTCGTGCCCGTTCTCCTTCGATCAGGTGCCGCCACGACCCGGGAAGCGGCGACCGGCCGTGTTGCGTCGATGCTCGAGGAGGTCGGTTTCGCCGACCCACTGCGGGTCCTGCGCAGCTTCCCGATGGAACTCTCCGGCGGACAGAGGCAACGCGTCTGCATCGTTCAGGCGCTGGCCTGTCGTGCCTCGTTCCTGGTTGCGGATGAACCGACGACGGCCCTCGACGTCGTGTCACAGCAGCTCGTGCTCTCGGCGTTGCGGACAGCAGCCCGAGCCGGCACCGGCATCCTGCTCATCACCCATGACGTCCCGGCGGCCGCTTCCCTGTGTTCCCGGGCAGTGGTCATCGATGACGGGATGGTCGTCGGTGAGGGTTCCTTCGTCGACCTCGCCGGCAGTACCGCGCATGCGCTGATGCAGTCCGTACGGCATGCGCCCGGCGGGGAAAGCATCACGGCCGCATGACTTCCACTCCTACCGGGACGCTCACGGCACGGGAACTACGGCTCTCCCTGTCGCGTCCCGGGCGGTCCTTCAGCAGAAGTGTGCCCACGGGCATCCTCCACGGGGTGTCGCTGCAGGTCTCCAGCGGCAGCAGCATGGGACTTGTCGGCAGCTCCGGCTCCGGGAAGTCGACGCTTCTGCGCACACTGCTGGCCCTCGAGACACCGGACTCCGGATCGGTGACCCTGCAGGACCAGGCGATCCGGCCCGGGTCGCTGAAGTCGCTCCGCTGGTACCGGCAACAGGTGCAGTACGTACCCCAGGATCCCGCGAGCAGTCTCGATCCCAGGATGACCGTCGACCAGCTCCTGCGTGAACCCCTGGTGTGCCTCGGCGTCGACGGACAGCACACCACCCGGATCCGCGATGCACTGTCCCGGGTCGAGCTTCCCGCGGCGGCTTCCGGGAAGCGGCCCTCCGAATTGTCCGGCGGGCAGAACCAGCGTGTGGCGATCGCCCGCGCCCTCGTGGTCTCCCCGATGATCCTCCTCGCGGACGAGCCGGTGAGCGGGCTGGACCTGCCGTTACGCAACCAGGTGCTCGATGTCCTGAACATGCTGATCAGCGATCAGGAGATGGGGCTGCTGTTCGTATCCCATGACCTCGACGCGATCGCCACCGTGTGCGCCAGGACCGCGGTCCTCGCCGATGGCCGGATCGTGGAAGAAGGACCCACCGAGCGGATCCTCGATGATCCGCAGCACGAGGCGACCCGCGCACTCAATGCCGCACGACTGTCGCGGGGTGCTGTTACTCGATGACCCCCTCCTTTCCTCCGAGGACCCACACCTCGGTGTCCTTGCTTCTGCCCACCCAACTGGTGTTCAACATCGGTTTCTACGCGGTCGTCCCCTTCCTCGCCCTCGTCATGAGCGAGGACCTCGGTCTTGGCGCCGCGGCGGTCGGCCTCGTCCTGGGTGCGCGCACCTTCAGCCAGCAGGGCATGTTCCTCCTCGGCGGGGTCATCGCCGACTGTTGGGGGCCACGCCGCAGCATCCTCACCGGCTGCGCCATCCGCGCCGCCGGATACTTCGGGCTCGCGGCCTCCGACAGCTTCTGGCCCTTCCTGCTCAGCGCCGTGCTCACTGGTGTTGGCGGTGCTTTCTTCTCACCGGCCATCGAAGGGCTCGTCGGCACGCTCGATCGTGCCCGCACCTCAGCGACCACGACAGACAGCGGAGGACAAGGCACCCCGCCGCGGAACGTGTTCGCCTGGCTCGTGCTGTTCGGGGAGGTCGGCGCTGTCGCCGGGCCTCTCATCGGCCTCGGTCTTCTGTCCTTCGGGTTTCCCGTGGTCGCAGTATCGGCCGGGGGCCTCTTCCTCATCGTCGGCATGGCGCTGTGGCTCCTCCTGCCACACCACGCCGGCTCGACCGGGAACGGTGCCGAACCCGAGCCTGACAACTCAGGGATACGCGGTGCCTTCGCCTGCCTGGAGGATCGCCGGTTCATCCTCTTCGCCGCGCTGTTCGGCGTGAACCTGCTGGCCTACAACCAGCTGTACTTCGCCCTCCCGCTCGAACTGGGTCGAGGCGGCGCCGGGACACTGGCCAACCTGTTCGCCGTTGCCTCGGCCCTGACCATCGCGTTGCAGCTGCCGATGTCCGCCCTGGCAACCCGCCTCGGCCCGGCTGCTGCTCTGTGCGCCGGCTTCACCTGCATCGCGGCGGGATTCGCGGCGATCGTCCTCCTCGGAAGTGCCGGACTGCATCTTGTGCCAGGGCTTCCCGTCCTGACCGGACCGGTCGCTCTCGTCACGCTTCTCAGCCTGGGGCACATGCTCGTCGGACCCGCCGGGCTGCAGCAGGTCCACCGGTTCGCAGGCCACCGGCGATTGGGCGCCTACTACGGCCTCCTCGCCAGCTGCGGTGGCATCGCCGTGCTGATAGGTAACGGCCTGACCGGTGTCCTCCGCGACACCCTCGGCAGCACCTCCAGCTGGGTGCTCCTCATCCTCCTGGCCCTCGTCAGCGCGACGCTGCTTCCCCGCTTCCTTCCCGCCACCTCCGTGCATCCCGGACGTCCTGCACGTCCCGTTCTTCCGCCCGTTCTTCCGTCCGTTCTAGATCAGAAGGTTCAGTCATGACCCACCGCCACTCCCTTGCCCTTGTCGCTGTCTCGACCATCAGTTGCCTGGCCCTGACGAGCTGCTTCTCGACCGGGCCTTCCGAGTCGGCCCCTGCTACGGACGAGGCAGATGGCGGCCGTCTTTCGATCGTCCATATGCAGCCACCCCGCTCGGGCCTCACCCCGCTCAGCGACGATGCGTTCAAGCTCTCACGCTGGTCCGCAGCCGAGACGCTCGTCATTCTCGATGACCTGGGAGAGGCCCAGCCCTCCCTGGCGTCGGAGTGGGAACAGACCGCTGCGACGGAATGGACGTTCACCATCCGCGACGGGGTGCGCTTCCACGACGGCACCCCGCTGACCGCCGAGGACGTCGCCCGGTCCCTGACCGCGGCCGCGGGCGCGTCACCCACCCCGCGGATCCTGGACGGCGTCGACCTGGCCGCTGCGGCCACCGATGAGATGACGGTGACCGTCACAACGGCGGTCGAGGACCCGCTCGTGCCGCAGCGCCTGTCCAGCCCCCAACTCTCCATCCTGGCCGCCAGCGCCTACGACGGCGACACCGTTGACTCGCTGGGTACCGGCACCGGCCCGTTCGTCCTCACCGCGGTGGACGGCACCTCCAGTGCGACCCTGGACCGGAACAAGGACTACTGGGGGGAACTCGCTGCCTCGTCCGGCATCGACGTCCAGTTCGTGCCGGACGGCACCGCCCGCGCCGCGGCCCTGCGTGCAGGCACCGCTGACGTCGTCGAGTCCATCCCGGTCAGCCAGGTCGCGCAGATCGACGAGGACTTGGTCTTCGAGGTACCGATGCCGCGCACGAACACCCTGTACCTGAACACGGAATCGGGCCCGTTCGCGGACCCCGCCGTGCGTGCCGCCGCCCGGGAGGCCATCGACCGGGCGACCATCGTCGCGAACGTGTACGAGGGCCGTGCGGACGTCGCCGAAGGACTCCTCGGCCCCGCCCTGCCCTGGGCTGCGGAGGAACGCGACGACGCCTACCAGGGAATTCTCGAGGGCCGGCCCGAGCCGGCACCGGTCGACGGGGTGCGGATCAGCCTGGGCACGTTCACGGATCGTGCCGAACTCCCCGAGGTCGCCGTGCAACTCGAGCAGCAGCTCGAAACCGCCGGCTTCGTCGTCGAACAGGACGTGCGCGAGTACCAGTTCATCGAGGCCGACGCCCTGGACGGGGCCTTCGACGCCTTCATCCTCTCCCGGGCCACCGTCCTCGACTCCGGGGATCCCGTGGCCTACATGCACAGCGACTTCGCCTGCGAAGGGTCCTTCAACATTTCCCAGTTCTGCGACCCGGCCGTCGACGAAGCCCTGCAGAAAGCCGCCGCCACCCCGGCGGGCGCCGAACGGCGGGAGGCGATCATCGCCGCCGAGGCGGAGATCCTTGCTCGGGATGCCGCGATCCCGATGCTGCACGAGCGCGTCATCCAGGGCGAAGCGGCAGGCGTGGACGGCGCGGCCCGGGACCCCCGGGAGCGGTCGCTGGTGACCGGCGACACCCGCGTCGAGCAGTGACGCGTTTCCCTCCCAGGGTGTTCCCGGCCAGTGCCATCCTGGTCGGCCTGTCCCGGGCGGGGGCCCTGCTCTCCGTCATCATGGTGATCGGGATGCTGCCCTGGCTCTCCGGACAGAGCCCTGAATACACGGTCCTGCGCGCCCGGTACACCGACCTGGAAGCAACACCGGCGGCATTGGCGATGGTCCGTGCCGAACTCGGCCTGGACCGGGGCCCGCTCCTGGCCTTCCTCGACTGGTTCGCCGGGATCCTCACCGGGGACTTCGGCCGATCCTGGATCTCCAACTCCCCGGTGCTGCCGGGAACCCTCACAGCCCTCGCTGTGTCCGTGACGCTCATGATCTGCGCCGGTGTGATCGCACTGCTGATTGCCGGGTTGTTCGCACTGCCCTCGCTCCTGCGCGGCTCCCGGGGTGAGCGGCGGCGAGGGGCCGGGCTCCTCGCGACGACGGCGACCTCCCTGCCCGATTTCCTGCTGGCCTCCCTGTTCCTGGTCATCGGCGCCGTCTGGTTACGCTGGTTCCCGCCGTCGGGGTGGCTGGGACTGCACTACGCGGTCCTGCCGTCCCTCGCCCTGGGCCTGCCGGCCGGAGGGCTGATGGGCAAACTCCTGGCCGACGCCATCAGCTCCGCCGGCGATGAACAGTGGGTGTCCGCGTGGCTGTCGGCCGGTCTTTCTCGCCGCCAGATCGCTGCCGGTCTCCTGCGGCGGGCGTTGCCGACAGTCTCCAGCCAGGCGGCCCTGGTCGTCGTCGGGCTCACCGGCGGGGCGGTCGCCGTCGAACGGGTCTTCGCCATCCCCGGAATCGGCAGGGCCACCCTCGGTGCCGCCACGTCGCAGGACATCCCCGTGCTGCAGGCCGGCGTCCTCGCCCTCCTCGTCCTGGCGATCATGGCCGGCATCGCCGCGGCACTGATCCGCACGGCGCTCCTCGGGCCGGCCGGACGGCTGGGCGTGATCCCCGTCGCCGTCGTCCCTCCCGTCTTCCACCGGCGAGACCTCGTCGTGCCCCTCGGGGCAACGACACTGCTCGGCCTGATCACCATCGCCGGGATCCTCCGCGACCCGTTCGCCTCAGCCCACCCGCGCCTCGACCCGCCGAGCTGGGCTCTACCGTTCGGGGCCGATGCCAGCGGCCGCGACCTGCTCGCCCGCGTAGGACACGGCACCGTGACCACCGTGGGCACCGCCCTCGTCGTCGTCCTCGTGTCCCTGCTGATCGGCATCCTGATCGGTTCCCTGCCACGCCTGGGAACAGGGCCGCTCGAGGTCGCCAACGCCGCCCCTCCCGTCATCGCGGGGATCATCGTCGCCGCGATCTCCGGGGCATCCATTGGAGGCGCCGCCCTCGCTGTCGCCCTGGTGAGCTGGGCGCCCCTGGCAGCGCACACCTCCGCCCTGACCCTGCAGGCCCGCAGCCTGCCCTTCGTCACCGTCCTCCCGGTCCTCGGCGTCGGGCCGGCCCGGATCCTGCTCCGGCACATCCTCCCGCACATCCTCGGACCCCTGGTCCGGCACGCGATGCTCCGCCTCCCCGGAACGGCCCTCGCCCTCGCGGCGCTGGGCTTCCTCGGACTCGGAGCCAACCCGCCCAGCCCCGACTGGGGCCTGGTGCTCGCCGAAGGCATGGCCTACGTCGAACGGGCGCCCTGGACGGTCTTCGCTCCGGCCTCGGCCCTGATCCTCGCGTCCGTCCTGGCCGTCTCGACGTCCGGACTCACCCTCCCCGCAACCTCACGCCGCCGGACGAGGGCGGCCATCGAGGCCGGCGCACCCGTAGCAGCCTGATCCCGGTGACCCACCGGCTCAGAGGACGAGGGCCCCATTTTCCTGCGTGCATGGTCGGATGCATACGCGTTCATGTATTGGTATGACGGATGACGCTCAACTCGAGAAGGTAGCGGAGCTGTTCAAGGCGCTCGGCACGGTATCCCGGTTGAGGATCCTGACGACCCTTGCCGGCAGTGCGGGGTCGGTGAGGAGTCCCAGCGTCAGCCCTCCTACCGAAGGCGCGTGCCCGCCCGCCAGACGGCGTGCACGAGCGGCATCCCGGGCCGGTACGCCAGGTGCGTGGCCGACGGCGCGTTCAGCAGCTGCAGGTCCGCGCGGTGCCCGACGGCGAGGGACCCGACGGCGCGCAGGCCGTCGGCGTCGCGTCCCGTGTGACGACGCAGCGCCAGCGCCCCGCCGTGGGTGGCGGCACGGACCGCCTCGTGGACCGTCAGCCCCATCTGCAGGACGGCGGTGGCGACGCAGAAGGCCATGGAGCTCGTGTAGGAGGTGCCGGGATTGCAGTTGCTCGCCAGGGCGATCCGGGCACCGGCGTCGAGCAGCCGCCGGGCGGGGGCGAACGGCTGGCGCGTCGACAGATCGCAGGCCGGCAGGCACGTGGCGACGGTACCCGGTGCCTCGTCCGCGCCCGATCCCGACCACGTGCCCGCGAGCGCGTCGACGTCGGCGTCGGAGAGGTGGTTCACGTGGTCGACGCTGGCGGCGCCGAACTCGACGGCGAGCGCCACGCCGGCGCCCGGGCCGAGCTGGTTGCCGTGCACGCGCAGGCCGAGGCCCGCGGCGGCGCAGGCCGCGAGGACGCGGCGTGACTGGTCCGGGGTGAAGGCGCCGGTCTCGCAGAAGACGTCGGCCCAGCGCACGTACGGGCGGACGGCGTCGAGCATCGGCCCGCACACGAGATCCGTGTAGTCCTCGGCGTCCTCCCCGGCGGGCACGAGGTGCGCGCCGAGGAAGGTGACCTCGTCCACCACGCCGGCCGCGATCCGCGCGCTGCGCGCCTCCTGCGCGACGTCGAGCCCGTAGCCCGTCTTCGTCTCGAGGTACGTGGTGCCGCCCGCGGCGGCCTCCGCGGCGCGGGCCAGCAGGAGCCGCGTGAGGTCGTAGTCCCCCGCGGCGCGCGTGGCCTCCACGGTGACTGCGATGCCGCCCGCGGCGTACGACTCCCCCGCCATGCGGGCCTCGAACTCCGCCGTCCGGTCCCCGGCGAACACGAGGTGCGTGTGGCTGTCGACCCAGCCGGGCAGTCCCGCGCGGCCCCCGGCATCGTAGGCCTCGTCCGCTGCGGGCGCGCGGGTGGCCGGGCCGATCCAGCTGATCCGCTCCCCCTCGAGGACCAGGGCGGCGTCCCGCAGGACGGCGCCGTCGGCGTCCTGCGTCATGAGTTCGCCGATGTTGGTGATGAGGACGGACATCAGGACCGGCCCCCGGGAGGTGCGGCGATGGAGGGTGCGGCGTCGGAGGGTGCGGCGTCGGGGTGTGCTGCGTCGAGGCGGGCGATGGCCGCGACCAGCAGTGGCCCGGGATCTCCGAGCGTCGTGTGCACGCCCTCCCGCGCCCTGAGGACACCACCGACGACGACGCCCGTAACGTCCTGAGCCGTCGCCGTCGAGGCGAGCTGCTCCCGGGAGGATCCGGCGGTGCGTGCACTGTGCGGGTCGACCGCCATGAGATCGGCCGGGTGGCCCGGACCGAAGCCCGCGCCGGGACGGCCCTGGGCCCGCGCGCCGCCGAGGGACGCGATGCCGTGCAGCCGCTCCGGGGCGAAGTGCCCCCGCCGCCCGGTGCGCAGGCGCTCCCCGAGCTCGAGGGCCCGCATCTCCAGCCACGGGTCGACGGCGGCGTGCTGGTCGGTGCCGAGGGCGAGCTGCGCTCCGGCCTCCCGGAAGTCCCCGGCCGGCCCGAGCCCGTCGGCGAGATCCGCCTCCGTGGTGGGGCAGAACACGATCACCGCTCCGGCGTCGGCGAGGGTCGCGATGTCGCGGTCGGTGACGTGGGTGGCATGGACGGCGGACAGGCGGTCGGTCACGAGGCCGTGCCGGTGGAGCAGCGCCGTCGGGGTGCGGCCGGTCGCCCGGAGGCACTCCTCGTTCTCGGCGGGCTGCTCGGACAGGTGGATGTGCAGGGGCAGGTCCGGCGGCAGCCGACGAGCGATCACGGCGAGGTCCTGCTCCGGCACCGCGCGGACCGAATGGATGGCTGCGCCGACCGTGACCTGGCGTGCGGGGTAGCGCGAGGAGATCGCTGTACGCAAGGACGCCAGCCGTGCGAGCCACCGCTCCGCGGTCCCGTCGGAGAAACGGCGCTGGCCCGCCGCGAGGGGTGTCCCGAAGCCGCCGGCGAGGTAGCACGTGTCGAGCAGCGTCAGGCGGATGCCCGCACGGACGGCGGCCCGGGCGAGGGCCAGCTCCATGGCATGCGGTCCGTCGTCGTCCCCCTGCCCGTACGGCGTGCCGTCGGGGCGGTGGTGCACGTAGTGGAATTCGGCGACACTCGTCCACCCCGTCACCACCATCTCGGCGTACACCGCGGCGGCGAGCTCCTCGTACAGTGCGGGCGTGAGGGCACCCGCCGCGCGGTACATCGTCTCCCGCCAGGTCCAGAACGTCCCGCCGCTCCCGTGGGTGCGCCCGCGCAGCGCGCGGTGGAACGCGTGCGAATGCGCGTTGGCGGCGGCGGGGAACACCACGCCGCGGAGGACGACGTCGCCCTCCCGCGCCGGTACGCCCGCGAGCACGCCGAGCACCAGGCCGTCGTCGTCCACCTCGACGCGCACGGCGTCGCGGATCCCGTCGGCTCCCAGCCACGCGTGCTCGCACCAGACGGCGCGGACGGCCCGATCGGTGCGGGGTCCGGTCACAGCAGGTCGTCGAGGACGTCCGCGAGCGCGGTGGCCCCGGCGTCCGCGTCGTCGCGCTCCACGAACTCCTCGGGCGAATGGCTGACGCCGGTGGGATTGCGGACGAACAGCATGGCGGTGGGCGCGATGGCGCCGAGGATGCCGGCATCGTGCCCGGCGCCCGTCGGCAGGGTCGGTGCGCCGGGAAAGGAGCGGCCGAGGGCGTTGCCGAGCGTGCGCTGGAGCGCACCGTCGAAATGGACCGTGCCGCTGCGCGATTCCTCGGTCAGGGTGGTCCGGCAGCCCTCGAACGCGCAGATCTTCTGGGCCTGGCCGTGGATCCTCTCGATGAGCGACGCCGTGACGGCGTCCTCCTCGTGGCGCACGTCCAGCCACAGGTCCACGCGGGAGGCGATGACGTTCGTCCCGCCCGGCACGGGCTGCAGGCGTCCCACCGTCGCGCGGGCGCCGTCCTGCTCCGCGGCGGCCTTCCGGACGGCGAGGACCACCTGGGCGGCGGCGACCATGGGGTCGGCGCGGTCGGCCATGAGCGTGGTGCCCGCGTGGTTGCCCTGGCCGGTGATGGACAGGCGCCAGCGGCCGTGGCCCAGCATCGTGGAGCCGATGGCCACGGCGGAGTCGAGATCGATCAGGCCTCGCCCCTGCTCGACGTGAAGTTCCACGAAGTCCCCGATGCGCCGGATCGCCTCCTCGTCGCGGCCCAGGTGCGTGGGGTCGACCCCCGCGGCGCGGGAGGCCTCGGCGAAGGTGGTGCCGTCCGCGTCCGTCAGGGACCGGACGGCATCAGGGTCGAGCGTGCCGGTGAGCAGGCGCGATCCCAGGCAGGAGACCCCGAAGCGGGACCCCTCCTCCTCGGGGAACACGGCGATCGCGAGGGAGCGCTGCGGGGTCGCCCCGCGCTCGCGCAGCAGGTCCACGGCCACGAGAGCGGAGGCGACGCCGAGCGGGCCGTCGTAGGCGCCGCCGCCGGGCACCGAGTCGAGGTGGCTTCCGGTGACGAGCGCGCCGTCCCGGCTGTCCGTGGCGTCCCACCACGCCCAGAGGATGCCGTTGCGGTCCGTCTCGACGGCCAGCCCGCGGGCCTGGGCCTCGGCGCTGAACCATTCGCGCAGCGAGGACTCGGCGGGGGTGTGCACGCCGCGCGAGTAGCCCCCGCGGGTGGCGTCGCGGCCGATGTCACTGATGGAGTCGAGGACGGAGGAGACGGTCTGCACGGGGGTACCTTCCGATCGGGGACGGGTCTTCAGGATTGCATGGGGATGCGGACGCCGTACTCCGCCGCGACCTCGCGGGCGCGCCCGTACCCGGCGTCGACGTGGCGGATCACGCCCGTCCCGGGATCGTTGGTGAGGAGCCGCTCGAGCTTCTGCGCCGCGAGGTCGGTCCCGTCGGCGACGGAGACCTGCCCGGCGTGGATGGAGCGGCCGATCCCGACGCCGCCGCCGTGGTGGATGGACACCCAGGTGGCCCCGGAGGCGGTGTTCAGCAGGGCGTTCAGCAGGGGCCAGTCGGCGACGGCGTCGGAGCCGTCCGCCATCGCCTCGGTCTCCCGGTAGGGCGAGGCGACGGACCCGGAGTCGAGGTGGTCGCGGCCGATGACGATCGGGGCCGAGACCCTCCCCTCCGCGACGAGCCGGTTGAGGAGCAGGCCCGCCTTCGCGCGGTCCCCGTAGCCGAGCCAGCAGATCCGGGCGGGCAGGCCCTCGAACTCCACGTGCTCGGCCGCGGCGTCGAGCCAGCGGTGCAGGTGCCCGTTGTCCGGGAACAGCTCCTTGAGGGCGGCGTCGGTGACGGCGATGTCCGCCGGATCCCCCGAGAGCGCGACCCAGCGGAACGGGCCGAGCCCCTCGCAGAACAGGGGTCGGATATAGGCGGGGACGAACCCCGGGAAGGCGAACGCACGGCCGTAGCCGCCCTTCCGGGCCTCGTCGCGGATCGAGTTGCCGTAGTCGAAGACCTCCGCTCCGGCGTCGAGGAATCCGACCATCGCCTCGACCTGCAGGGCCATCGACGCCTGGGCCTTCTTCGTGAAGCCGTCCGGGTCCGCGTCGGCCTCACGCTCCCACTCGTCGACGGCGATCCCCTCGGGCAGATAGCTGAGCGGGTCGTGGGCGGAGGTCTGGTCGGTGACGATGTCGACGTCGAGCCCCCGCCGGAGCAGTTCCGGGAACACGGTGGCCGCGTTGCCGACGACGCCCACGGACAGCGCCCGCTGCTCGCGTTTCGCGGCTAGGACCTGCGCGACGGCGTCGTCGAGCGTGTCCGCGACGGTGTCCAGGTAGCGTTTCGCGACGCGGCGGCGCAGGCGCGCCTCACTGACGTCCACGATGAGGACGGCTCCCCCGTTGAGCGTGACGGCGAGGGGCTGGGCGCCGCCCATGCCGCCACAGCCCCCGGTCAGGGTGAGGGTGCCGGCGAGGCTGCCGCCGAACCGTGTGCGGGCGATCGCCGCGAACGTCTCGAAGGTGCCCTGCAGGATGCCCTGCGTGCCGATGTAGATCCAGGAGCCCGCGGTCATCTGCCCGTACATCATGAGGCCCTCCGCCTCGAGGCGCCGGAACTCGGGCCATGTCGCCCAGTCCCCCACGAGGTTGGAGTTGGCGAGCAGCACGCGCGGCGCCCACGGGTGGGTGCGGAACACCCCGACGGGCTTGCCGGACTGGACGAGCAGCGTCTCGTCGTCCTCGAGCTCCGTGAGGGTGCGGACGATGGCGTCGTAGGCGTCCCAGCTGCGGGCCGCCCGGCCGGTCCCGCCGTACACCACCAGGTCCTCGGGCCGTTCGGCGACCTCGGGATCGAGGTTGTTCATGAGCATCCGCAGCGGCGCCTCGGTCTGCCAGCTCTTCGCGGTCAGGCGGGTGCCGCGCGCGGCCCGGATGGACCGGGAGGGATCGTGGGTCGCGGAGGTGGGGGTGGTCATGCCGGTTCTCCTGTCAGGTCCTCGGGCACCGGGACGGCGCCCGCACCGGGCTCCGTCAGGAGAGCCGCGGCCTCCTGTGCCACGAGCAAACCGATGCGGTGGGCCTCCGCCTCGGTGATGCGGTAGCTGGGGACGACGACGCTGAGCGCCGCGACCGTCCGGCCGCCCGGCGAGAGAGGCGCCGCGATGGCCGTGACATCCTTCTCGACGCCGTCGCGCACGACGACGAAGCCGCCGTCCGGGGGCCCACCCGTGAGCACAGCACCGACGGCGGTCTGCGCGAGCGGGATGCTGCGCCCCACCCAGCTGGCGTGGCGCACCGAGTGGGTGCCCTCGCGCATCGCGAGGTAGACGCCCTCGCCGTCGTGCGAGGGGACGCTGAGGTAGGCCGACTCGCCGGTCCGCTCCACGAGGCGATCCAGGGCGGGCTCCGCGAGGGAGACCAGGGATTCGTGGCCGAGGGCCTGCGCGCCGAGCTGCACCACGCGGAGGCCGGGCCGGTAGGCGCCGAGGGCGTCCCGGCGGACGAACCCCGTCCCTTCGAGGGTGCGCAGGAGCCGCAGCGCCGTCGACGCCGACAGGTCGGCCTCCCGGGCCGCGTCCGCGAGTGTCAGCGAGCCGGCCCCGCAGACCGCCCCGAGTAGCACGAGGGCCCGCTCGACGGTGCGGGTCGATGATTCGGCCATGCTCGCTCCTTGCTTTCGTGGTCGACGTATATTTCACTTATTGAAACTCCATTTTCACTCAATGGCAAGTGCGGCAGGCGCCGCGGGAACCGAGGCACAGTGTGAACCAGCAGACCGTGATCGTGGGCACCGGCCCGCTGTCCCCCGCCGACGTCGTCGCGGTGGCGCGGGACGGCGCCCGGGTGGATCTGGCGCCCGAGGCCCTCGCCGCGATGGCCGGATCCCGAGCGGTGGTCGACGCGCTCGTGGACGACGGCACGCCGCACTACGGGGTCTCGACCGGCTTCGGTGCCCTGGCCACCCGGCACATCCCGCTGGACCAGCGCACCCGGCTGCAGCGCAGCCTCATCCGCAGCCACGCGGCGTCCTCGGGGGCCGAGGTGGATCGCGAGGTGGTGCGCGGCCTGATGCTCGGCCGCCTCTCCACCCTCGCCACGGGCCGTACCGGGGTGCGCCCGCTCGTCGCGTCCACCTACGCCGCCCTGCTGAACGCCGGCATCACACCGGTGGTCGGCGAGTACGGTTCGCTGGGCTGCTCGGGCGATCTCGCGCCGCTCTCCCACGTGGCCCTGGCGCTGATGGGCGAGGGGCAGGTACGGGACCGCGCCGGGCACCTGGTGGAGGCGGCCGAGGCGCTCGCCGCCGCAGGCATCGCCCCGGTCGAGCTGCGCGAGAAGGAGGGGCTGGCCCTCATCAACGGTACGGACGGGATGCTCGGGATGCTCGTCCTCGCCGCCGCGGACCTGCACCGGCTCCTCACGACGGCGGATCTCGCCGCGGCCATGAGCGTGGAGGGGCTGCTGGGTACCGACGCCGTGTTCGCCGAGGATCTCCACGCCCTGCGCCCGCACCCGGGCCAGCTGGCGTCCGCCGCGAACATCCGCGCCCTGCTGGCGGGGTCCCCGCTGCTCGCCGACCAGTTCACGTCCGAGACCGGCCGGCACCGGTTCACCCGCGTCCAGGACGCGTATTCTCTGCGCTGCGCGCCCCAGGTCCACGGAGCCGCCCGCGCCACCCTCGCGCACGCCGACGCCGTCGCCGCGATCGAGCTGGGGTCCGCGATCGACAACCCGGTCATCACCCCCGACGGCAGGATCGAGTCCAACGGCAACTTCCACGGGGCGCCGGTGGGCTACGTGCTGGACTTCCTCGCGATCGCCGTCGCGGACGTCGCCTCCATGAGCGAGCGCCGCACGGACCGCTTCCTCGACACGTCCCGCAGCCACGGGCTCAACGCCTTCCTCGCCCACGATCCCGGCGTCGACTCCGGCCACATGATCGCCCAGTACACGCAGGCCGGCATCGTGTCCGAGCTCAAGCGCCTCGCCGCGCCGGCATCCGTGGACTCCATCCCCTCCTCGGCCATGCAGGAGGACCACGTCTCGATGGGCTGGGCCGCGGGTCTGAAGCTGCGCCGGGCCGTCGACGGCCTCACGCGCGTCCTCGCGATCGAGATCCTCACCGCAGCACGCGCCCTGGACATGCGCGGGGGCGGGGCGGGCACGGGCGCGGTCGGGCGCAGTTCCGCGCCGATCACCGCCGTCCGGGCCCGGCTCCGGCAGGACGTCGAGGGCCCCGGCACCGACCGCTACCTGGCCCCGGAGATCGAGGCCGCCCGGCGGCTGGTGGACGACGGCTCCCTGCTCGCCGCAGCCCGGAGGGCAGTCCCGGGGTCCCTCCAGTAGGGCTTGTTAGGGTGGGCTGACCACCCCGAGAAAGAGGCGCCGCCCCATGTCCTCCCCCGTCCCCGTGCCCTCCGTCAAACCCCCGCGCCCCCAGGCGGTCCTCACCGTGCTCGAGACGCAGTGGCTGAGCCCCCACCTGGTGCGGGTCGTGGCGGGTGGTCCCGGCTTCCGGGACCTGCAGGACTGCGACGCGACGGACAGGTACGCCAAACTGCTGTTCACCAAACCCCACCTCGGGCTGACCCCGCCCTACGACCTCGCGGCCCTCAAGCACGCCTTGCCCGCGGGCGACCGACCCGTGAAGCGGACCTACACCGTGCGGTGGCTCGACGCCGCGGCGGAGCGCCTGGCCATCGACTTCGTGGTGCACGGGGACTCCGGCATCGCCGGCCCGTGGGCGGCGCAGGCCGCCCCGGGCGATCCCCTGGTCCTCATGGGCCCCTCCGGCAAGTGGTCGCCGGACCCGGACGCCGACTGGCACCTCTTCGCGGGGGACGACTCCGCGCTGCCCGCGATCGCCGCCGGCCTCGAGGCCCTGCACCCGGCCGCCGTCGGACACGCCTACCTCGAGGTGGACACCGCCGCCGACGTACTCGCGCTCGCCGCCCCCGCGGGGGTGGAGCTGCACTGGCTGACGCGGGACGGCCGGGAACCGGGCACGACGACGCTGCTCGCGGACGCCGTCGCCGCCGGACCATGGCCCGAGGGACGCGTCGACGCCTTCGTCCACGGGGAGCGCGGCGCCATGAAGGCCCTGCGGGACATCCTGTTCCGGGACAGGGGGCTCACCCGCGCGCAGGTCTCGCTCTCCGGCTACTGGGCGTACGGCCGCGAGGAGGACACCTTCCAGGCGGAGAAGCGTGAGCCGATCGGCAAGATCCTCGACGACTGACCCCGGGTACGTGCGGCCCGGTGCGCCTCAGGCGACCGGCACCGCGCGGGGGCCCCGCCTCGGGAACCGTTCCAGGAGTTCCATCGCGGGCTCGGCGATACGCGCCAGTACGGGCCCGAGCACGGCCATGATCAGCACGTACGTCGTCGCCAGGGCGGCGATCTCAGGGATCACGGAGCCGGAGGCCACCGCGAGCCCGGCGATGACGATCGAGAACTCCCCGCGCGCCACGAGGGCCGTGCCGGCCCGGGCCCGGCCGAGGCGCCCGATGCCCTGGCGGCGGGCCGCCCACCAGCCGGTCGCGATCTTCGTCGCCGTCGTGACGAGCGCGAGGAGCAACGCGACCCCGAGGACCGGGGGGATCGACGCCGGGTCGGTATTGAGCCCGAAGACCACGAAGAAGATGGCGGCGAAGAGGTCCCGCAGCGGTTCGAGGAGGCGGGCCGCGTTCTCCGCCGTCGCGCCGGAGATCGCGATGCCGAGGAGGAACGCCCCCACGGCCGCCGAGACCTGCAGGGCGGAGGCCACACCCGCGACGAGCAGGGCCGCCCCGATGAGCGTCAGGAGGAAGACCTCGCGGTCCTTGCTGTCGACGACCGCGGAGACCGCGTTCCCCCAGCGCAGCGCGACGACGAGCACGAGGGTGACGACGAGGAGGGAGACGCCGACCGTCCCGAGTCCGCCGGCGAAGCTGAGCCCCGCCAGCACCGCGGTCAGGACGGGCAGGTAGACGGCCATCGCGAGGTCCTCGAAGACGAGGATCGCGAGGACGGTGGGCGTCTCCCGGTTGCCGAGGCGGCCGAGATCGCTCATCACCTTCGCGGCGATACCCGAGGAGGAGATGTACGTGACGCCGCCCATCACGAGGGCCGCGACCGGCCCCCAGCCCAGGATGACCGCGACGAGGGCGCCCGGCGTGAAGTTCAGGACGAGGTCCACGATCCCCGCCATCCAGGACTGCCGCATCCCGGTGACGAGTTCCTTGGCCGTGTACTCCAGGCCGAGCAGCAGCAGGAGGAGGATGACGCCGATCTCACCGGCCACCTCGCTGAATTCCATGACCCCGTCGAGCTCGAGGAAGCCACCCTGCCCGAAGAACAGGCCACCGAGGAGGTACAGCGGGATGGGCGAGAGTCCGATCCGGCCCGCAAGCCGCCCGAGGACCCCGAGGAACAGGAGAATCGCGCCGAGTTCGATCAGGGTGAGGGCGGTCGTGTGCATAGACGGCGATCAGCCGTTGCGCAGGATGTCCGCTGCGGTGTCCAGGCCCTCCGAGGTCCCCACCACCACCAGCAGGTCGCCGCCGGCGAGCGTGAAGTCGGGGGCGGGTGAGGCCTGGACCTGGCCGGAGCGGAGCACGGCGACGAGGGATGCGCCGGAGCGCGACCGCATCCTGGTGTCACCGAGGGTGCGGCCGTCGAAGGGCGATCCGTGGTCGATGTAGAACTGGCGCGTCGAGACCCCGGGGAGGTCCCGGTGCTCCTCCGTCAGCTGGGCGACGAGCTGCCGGGACCCGAGGAGGCTGCCGATCGTCGCCGCCTCGTCCGGGGTCAGCGGGATGGAGGCGACGCAGGCGTCCGGGTCATTGGCCTTGGAGATGATGAGGTCGAGCTCGCCGTCGCGCTGCGCGACGATGCCGACCCTCCGGCCGGACCCGGTGACGATCTCACGCCGCACCCCGATGCCGGGAAGGCGCGTTTCGATGACGTTCATGCGATCATCCTAGACCTGCGTGGACTGCTCGCCGGCGGGCAGGGCGCTGGTTGCGCGGCCCGTTCGCTGAGGGCGTCGAGGCCTCGTTCGGCGCCGACGGATCGGGCTCCGGATGGATGGTCCTCAGGCCGGACGGAGCGCGGCGGCCGCGGCGCCCACGCGGTCCGGGGCGACGCCGAGATCGGCCGGATCGGCGCCGGTGAGGAGGACGGCGGCCAGTTCGGCGATGCCCGACGACGTCTGGAACCCGTACCCGCCCTGCCCCGCGAGCCAGAAGAACCCGGGGTGGCCGGGATCGAACCCCACGACCGGCACGGTGGAGTCCCGCTGGGTCCGCAGCCCCGTCCAGGATCGGTGGACGGCCGTGATCCCGAGGGTCGTCACGGCTCCGAGCCGCTCGATGAGGCGCTCGACGTCGCCCGGGTGCGGTTGGGCGTCCCCCGCCTCCGCCGGTTCCGATTCGGCGGGCGAGATGAGGACGCCGTCGGCGTCCGGGCGGTAGTAGAAGGACTCGTCGGCCGCCGCGACCATCGGGGACCCTGCCCGCGGCGCGTTGCCCGCCGCCACGATCGCCGCGGTCCGTCGGTGCGGCACGAGTCCCTGGGGCGCGACGCCGCACAGCGTCGCGACGCCGTCGGCCCAGGCTCCCGCCGCGTCGACCACGACCCCCGCGGTGATCGGCCGGTAGCCGGCGCGGACGCTCCACGCGGAGCCGTCGTAGCGGGCCTCGGTGACCTGCGCCCCGGTGAGGATGATGACGCCGTCGTCGCTCGCGCTCCGCCGGTGGTACTCGAGCAGCAGGTCCGTGTCCGTCCCCACGCAGTCCGTGTCGATGGCGGCGGCCGCGAAGGCCTCGGGGCGCAGCTGCGGGCAGAGGTCGAGGGCCTGGGCGTGGGTGAGGCGGTGCATCGCGGCGCTGGCCCGCGCGTCGACGTCGGCCTCGGATCCGATCAGGAGGAAGGACCGCGGCACGGTCAGGGGGAGCCCCGTGGAGGACTGCACGCCGCCCAGCAGCTCGAGGGTGCGCCGGGTCAGGTCCAGGACGGGCTCGGGGCCGTAGCTGGGGATCAGTTGCCGCGCCGAGCGGGAGGAGGTGTGGTAGCCGAGGGTCGGCTCGGCTTCCACGAGGACCACGCTGGAGAAGGGGGCCAGCGCGGAGGCCAGCGAGAGGCCGGCGATCCCGCCGCCGATGATCAGGACGTCGCACTCGAGGGAGCTCATCCCGTCATCCTAGGCTCGCCCTCCCCCAGCCGGCGCCTCCGTTCCGTGCCCTTCCCGTTGTTCCTCAGCCGACGTGTGCGCCCGGGGCGTCGCCGACGTCGACCGGGCTCGCGGCCACCTCGGCGCGGGCGGCGACGAACGCCTGCACGCAGGCCTCGATGTCCTCCGCCGTGTGCGCTGCCGAGAGCTGCACACGGATCCGGGCGGCGCCCTTCGGGACCACGGGGTAGCTGAAGGCCGTCACGAAGACGCCCTGCGCGAGCATGGCGTCGGCCGTGCGGGCCGCGAGGACGGCGTCGCCGAACATGACCGGGACGATCGCGTGCTCCCCTTCCAGCAGGTCGAAGCCCTCCTCCGTCATGCGGCGGCGGAACAGCGCGGCATTGGCGGTCAGTGTGGACCGCAGGTCGGTGCTGTTCTGCACCAGGTCCAGGGCGGTCAGGGTCGCGGCGACGATCGATGGTGCGAGCGAGTTCGAGAACAGGTAGGGGCGCGCGCGCTGCCGCAGGAGGGCGACGATCTCGGCGCGGGCGGCCACGTAGCCGCCGGACGCCCCGCCGAGCGCCTTGCCGAACGTGCCCGTGAAGATGTCCACCCGGTCGGCGACCCCGGCGTGCTCGGGCGTCCCGGCGCCGGTGGCACCCATGAACCCGACGGCGTGCGAGTCGTCCACCATGACCATCGCGTCGTAGCGCTCGGCGAGGTCGCAGATGGCCTCGAGGGGGGCGAGGTAGCCGTCCATGGAGAAGACGCCGTCGGTGACGACCAGGCGCCGTCGTGCCCCCGACGCCTCCTGCAGCTTCGCCTCGAGGTCCGCCATGTCGCGGTTGGCGTAGCGGAGGCGCTGCGCCTTCGACAGCCGGATGCCGTCGATGATGGACGCGTGGTTCAGGGCGTCGGAGATGACGGCGTCCTCCGGTCCCAGGAGCGATTCGAACACGCCGCCGTTCGCGTCGAAGCAGGAGGAGAACAGGATGGTGTCCTCGGTGCCGAGGAACCGCGAGACGCGGCGTTCGAGTTCGAGGTGCAGGTCCTGGGTGCCGCAGATGAAGCGCACGGACGCCATGCCGAAGCCGCGCTCGTCCAGGGCGGTCTTGGCCGCGGCGATGATCTCCGGGTGGTCGGCGAGGCCGAGGTAGTTGTTGGCGCAGAAGTTCAGCACCCGGGCGTCGTCGGCCCCCAGCGCGCCGGCCGTGATGTGGCTGGACTGCGGCGAGGAGATGCGGCGCTCGTGCTTGAACAGGCCTGCACTGCGGATCTCGTCGAGTTCTCCGGCGAGCTGGTCGCGGACTGCTGAATACATGGTGTTCCTGCCTCCTAGAAGGTGGTCCAGTCGAGGACCACTTTGCCGCTCGCGCCGCTGCGCGCTGTTGCGAAGCCCTGCAGCCACTCCCGGGCGGGCAGGCAGTCGGTGACCACGGACGAGACGGCCTCGCGCAGGGTCCCGTTGGACTGCAGCATGGCGCTCATCGCGTACCAGGTCTCGAACATCTCCCGGCCGTAGATGCCCTTGAGGGTCAGCATATGCGTGACCACCTTCCCCCAGTCGATGGAGATCGGGCCTGCCGGCAGGCCGAGCATGGCGATGCGCCCGCCGTGGTTCATGTTGTCGATCATCTCGGGCAGTGCCGTGGCATGACCGGACATCTCCATCCCGACGTCGAAGCCCTCCTTCATGCCGAGCTCGCGCTGCGCGTCGGCGACGCGCCTCCGGCTGACGTCGATGGCGAGGTCCGCCCCGACGCCGCGGGCGAGGGCGAGCCGCGGCGCGGAGACGTCGGTGATGGCGATCTTGCGGGCACCGGCATGACGGGCGACGGCAACCGCCATCAGGCCGATGGGGCCGGCCCCGGTGATCAGCACGTCCTCCCCGACGAGCGGGAAGCTGAGCGCGGTGTGGACGGCGTTGCCGAAGGGGTCGAAGACGGCGCCGAGCTCGGGCGTGACGGTCGCGTCGTGCACCCAGACGTTGGTCTCGGGTACGACGACGAACTCGGCGAACGCGCCGTCGCGCTGGACGCCGACGCTCGAGGTGCGGATGCACATCTGGCGGCGGCCGGCGCGGCAGTTGCGGCAGATCCCGCAGACGATGTGGCCTTCACCGGAGACGCGGTCCCCGATGCGGACGTCCCGGATGCCCTCGCCGAGGGCGACGACCTCGCCGTAGAACTCGTGGCCAGGGATCAGGGGACCGTCGATCATGCCCTGCGCCCAGGGATCCCAGCTCTCGATGTGGAGGTCCGTGCCGCAGATGCCGGTGGTGATGACCCGGATCTTGACCTCACCCCACCCGGCGTCGGGTTCGGGCCGGTCGACGAGCTCGAAGCCGGGGTGTGCCCCGGATTTGTACAGCGCCTTCACTGAACGGTTCCTTCCATGCCGCGCCTGTCCCCGACGGATCGCGTCGGGGCCGTGCGGTACGAGTGCGAGGGCGGAATGTGCCCGGAGCAACAGTAGCAGCGGCGTGCGGCGGCGGGCCGTCATCGTGGGTGCGCCGTCGCGGCGGGTGGGCAGGGCCGGATGGACCCCCCGCGGGCAGGCTACGGCGCGTCGTCGAGGACGGCGGCCAGGGTCTCGACGCCGAGGCGGAGGAACGCCGGGGAGTCGTCGGAGGATGCCGCCATGGCGCTCCCCATGCTCAGCGCCCAGCCCCTGGCCCGATCCCAGGTCGCGGCGTCGATCGGGCGCAGCCCCTCGAGTGCCGTGCGGAACGCGGACCGACCGACGGCGTCGAAGTGCAGCCACGCCGCCGCGAGATCCATCGCGGGATCCCCGGAGCACAGGTCACCGAAGTCGACGACGCCCTCCAGCCCGCCGTCGGGCGCGAGGACGACGTTGGCCGGATGCAGGTCACCGTGCAGCCAGAGCGACTCCCCCGACCACCTCGGTGCCGCGAGGGCGGAGTCCCAGACGCGCTGCAGGGAATCCGCAGGTGCGCCGGGGATCTCCGGGAGCGACGCCAGCCGCGGACGGACGACGCCGTCGCGGGCTGCCAGCGGGCCGCCACGCCCCACGGGGCTGACGGGGGCGTCGGCGGGCGCGGGTCGGTGGAAGTCCGCGAGGAAGCGCGCGAGCGGGACGGCGGCAGGAGAGCGCCCGGCCCGCGGGACCGTGATGCCGCTCGCCCCGTCGATCCATCGGGAGACGGACCAGTGCCACGGGTATCCGGCACCGGGTCGGCCGATCCGCACGGGCGCCGACGTCGCGACGGACAGGGGCGCGCTGAGACCCGGCAGCCATTGCTGCTCCGCGACCATGAGCGCGTCGGCGACGGCGCGCCGGGGCAGGCGCGCCACGAGGTCCTCCCCCACCCGGAACAGCGTGTTGTCCCAGCCGCCGTCCACGAACCGCACCGGCAGGTGCGCCAGATCCGGCATCTGGAGGCCGAGCAGGGCGACGACGAGGGACGCCGCGACGTCGACCTCCGCCTGGGGCCTCACGGCCACGTGGACCTCCTCGGTACGCAGGACCGGAGCGACGGGGCGGACCCGCGGGAACGTCGCCCCCGGGTCTACCCCGCGCTCCGCCCCGGCAGCCTGGCGTCAGGGGCTAGCCCTCGACGCCGAGGCGCTGCAGGATGAGCTCGCGCACGCGGCCGGCGTCGGCCTGCCCGCGGGTGGCCTTCATGACGCCGCCCACGATCGCGCCGACGGCCTGGACCTTGCCGCCGCGGATCTTGTCCGCGACGTCGGGCTGGGCCGCGAGGGCGCCGTCGATCGCCTCGAGCAGCGGGCCGTCGTCGGACACGACGGCGAGGCCGCGCTTCTCGACGACTTCCGCGGGCGTGCCCTCGCCGGCGAGGACGCCGTCGAGCACGCCGCGGGAGAGCTTGTCGTTGATCTTGCCGGTCTCGATGAGCGCGTTGAGCTCGACGATCAGCTCGGGCGTGACGCCGAGCTCGGCGGGCTCGACGTCGGCCAGCTTGGCGCGGCGGGAGATCTCGCCCATCCACCACTTGCGGGCGACGGCGGCGCTGACGCCGGCGGCGATGGTGTCCTCGATCGAGGACATGACCCCGGCGTTGACGACGTCGCGGAACTCGGCGTCGGAGTAGCCCCAGTCGGCCTGGAGGCGCTTGCGCCGCTCGGCCGGCGGCTCGGGGAGTTCGGCGCGGAGCTTCTCGATCCACGCGTCGTTCGTCACGACCGGCACGAGGTCCGGCTCGGGGAAGTAGCGGTAGTCGTCGGCGTCGGACTTGGGGCGCCCCGACGTCGTCGAGCGCGTGTCCTCGTGCCAGTGGCGCGTCTCCTGCTGGATCGGCGTGCCCGAGTCGAGGACGGCGGCGTGCCGCTGGATCTCGTAGCGGACGGCGTGCTCGACGGCGCGCAGCGAGTTCACGTTCTTGGTCTCGGTGCGCGTGCCGAACTTCTCCTGGCCCTTCGGCTTGAGGGAGACGTTCGCGTCGCACCGCACGTTGCCGCGCTCCATGCGGGCGTCCGAGACGCCGAGGTTCTTGACGATCTCGCGGATGGCGGCCACGTAGGCCTTCGCGAGCTCGGGGGCACGCGAGCCGGCGCCGACGATCGGCTTCGTGACGATCTCGATGAGGGGCACGCCCGCGCGGTTGTAGTCCACGAGGGAGAACTCGGCGCCCTGGATGCGGCCCGTCGCGCCCCCCATGTGGGTGAGCTTGCCGGCGTCCTCCTCCATGTGGGCGCGCTCGATCTCCACCGTGAAGACGGTGCCGTCGGCGAGCTCGATGTCGATGCTGCCGTCGTAGGCGATCGGGTCCTCGAACTGGGAGGTCTGGAAGTTCTTCGGGGTGTCCGGGTAGAAGTAGTTCTTCCGCGCGAAGTAGCACTTCTCGGCGATCCTGCAGTTGAGCGCCAGGCCGATCTTGATCGCGGACTCGACGGCGACGCCGTTGACGACGGGCAGGACGCCGGGCAGGCCGAGGTCCACCGGGGTCACGTTGGTGTTGGGCACGTCCCCGAACGCGTTGGGCGCGGAGGAGAACATCTTCGTCCGCGTGTTGAGCTCCACGTGGACCTCGAACCCGAGCACGGGATCGTACTTCTCCATGGCCTCGTCGAAGGACAGGACCTCATCGGTTACAGCAGTCATTACTTACCACCTGTGATCTCGGGGGCCTGGGCCAGCATCGGCCCGCCCCACGTGGCTTCGAGCAGCGATTCGAGGACGGCGCCCACGCGGTAGAGGCGCGCGTCCTTGCGGGCGGGGGCGAGGAGCTGGATGCCGACGGGCAGCCCGTCCTCGTCCGCGAGGCCACCGGGCAGGGACAGCCCGGGGACGCCGGCCAGGTTCGCCGGGATGGTGGCGACGTCGTTCAGGTACATCGCCAGCGGGTCGTTGAGCTTCTCGCCCAGCTTGAACGCCGTGGTCGGGGCGGTCGGCGAGATCAGGACGTCGGCCTGCTCGAACGCGGCGGCGAAGTCGCGCTGGATGAGCGTGCGCACCTTCTGCGCCGACCCGTAGTAGGCGTCGTAGTAGCCGGCGCTCAGAGCGTAGGTGCCGAGGATGATGCGGCGCTTGACCTCGTCGCCGAAGCCTGCCGCGCGGGTGGCGCCCATGACGCGCTCGATCGTGGGCATGCCCTCGGGCACCACGCGCAGGCCGAAGCGCACGCCGTCGTACTTGGCCAGGTTGCTGGAGGCCTCCGACGGCATGATCAGGTAGTAGGCGCCGAGCGCGTACCGGAAGTTGGGGCAGGAGACCTCGACGATCTCGGCGCCCGCCGAGCGCAGCAGCTCGAGCGACTCGTGGAAGCGCGTGAGGACGCCGGCCTGGTAGCCCTCGCCCTGCAGCTCCTTGATGACACCGATGCGCATGCCGTCGACCTGGCCGAGGCGGGCGGCCTCGACGAGTGCGCCCACCGGGTCGGTGAGCGACGTCGAATCGTGGGGATCGTGTCCGCCGATGACCTCGTGCAGCAGGGCGCTGTCGAGGACCGTGCGGGACACCGGGCCGATCTGGTCGAGCGAGGACGCCATGGCGATCGCCCCGTAGCGGGAGACACCGCCGTAGGTGGGCTTCACGCCGACCGTGCCGGTGACGGCGCCGGGCTGGCGGATGGAGCCGCCGGTGTCGGTGCCGAGCGCCAGCGGTGCCTCGAACGCGGCGACGGCGGCCGCGGACCCGCCGCCGGACCCGCCGGGGATGCGGTCGAGGTCCCAGGGGTTGCGGGTGGGTCCGAACGCGGAGTGCTCGGTGGAGGAGCCCATGGCGAACTCGTCGAGGTTCGTCTTGCCGAGGATCGGCATCCTCGCGGCGCGGAGCTTGCGGACCACGGTGGCGTCGTAGGGGCTCTGCCAGCCCTCGAGGATCTTCGACCCGGCCGTGGTGGGCTGGCCCTTGGTGACGATCAGGTCCTTCACGGCGATGGGGACGCCGGCGAGCGGGTGCAGCGTGTCGCCGTCGGTACGTGCCTTGTCGACGCCGGCGGCGACGAGCAGCGCCTCGTCGGTGTTGACGTGCAGGAACGCGTTGATCGCGCCGTCCACGGCGTCGATGCGGTCCAGGTAGGCCTGCGTCGCCTCGACGGCGGAGATCTCCTTCGCGGCGAGCTTCTGCGCGAGGGCATCGGCGGAGAGGTGGATCAGGTCTGTCATGGGTTACTCCCCGTCCAGGATTGCCGGGACCTTGAAGCGGCCGTCGGCGTTGTCGGGAGCGCCGAGGAGGGCTTCCTCGTTGCTGAGGGTCTCCCCCACGACGTCGTCGCGGAACACGTTGCTCAGCGGGATCGGGTGGCTCGTCGCGGGGACGTCGTCGCCGGCGACCTCGCTCACGCTCTTGATGGAATCGACGATGACCGCGAGTTCCCCGGCCATGCGGTCGAGCTCGTCGTCGGTCATGTCGATGTGGGCGAGCCGCGCAAGATGCGCGACGTCGTCCCGGTTGATCTCAGCCATGGATCTCCCCTGGAAGTCGGAGGTGGGTATCTTCCTCCAGTCTAGTGCTGGCGCGCTCGGCGCCCGGCATCAGCGGAGACCGGACCCGACGACGGCGGACGCGTGCGCCTACAGGGACAGGCGGAAGACCCAGAGCAGGATGTCCTCGTTGGGGACCTCCCAGTCGCGGCCCGGCACGCGGACGAAGCCCATCGACTCGTAGAGGCGGTGCGCCCGCACCATGTCGGAGCCGCTCGTGAGGCTCACGGCCTCGATGCCCGGCAGGGTGCGCGCGTGCTCGATGATGCGCTCCACCATGGCGCGGCCGATGCCGCCGCGCTGCACGGCCGGGTCCACCGCGAGCATCCGGAACTCCAGCTCCCCCTCGACGGCGATGTCGGTGTACCGCTGGCCCGCGAAGGTGAGGGCGACCGACCCGACGACGACGCCGTCGCGCTCGGCCACCCAGACCTCGGCGTGCTCGGCGCGGTGCTCGATATCGGAGAGCACGGCCATGTAGGGGTGCGCCTCGTCAGCGAAGTACCCGGCCTCGAGGTAGGCGCCGCGCGTGATGCGGCGGACGTCGTCGTAGTCCCCGGGCTGGATGGGCCGGATGGTGATGCGGGCGTCCGAGAGGGCGTCCCCGGAGGGTGCGTTGGTCACCGGCTCATCTTGCCACGCGTCGACGCCGCCGGGACGCCGCCGGCCCGGCGGACGCCGATCCTTTCCGGGCCGGGTCAGGCGCGGGTGATGGGGAGTTTCCTCGGGCCCTCGCGCTTCGTACTGTCCGGCAGCGGCGTCCGCACGTCCAGCACGCCGTCGGCGTAGGTGGCCCGGATGCCCTCGTCCTTCACGCCGTCGGGGAGCACGATGTCGCGGCGGAAGGATCCGTACCGGAACTCGGACCGGTACCGGTCCTTGTCCTTGTGCTCCTCGTTCTCCTCGCGCTGGGCGCGGATCCGCAGGAAGCCGTTCTCGATGCTCACTTCGATGTCCTGGTCGGGATCGAGTCCCGGCATCTCCGCGCGGACCACCATGTCCGTCCCGTCGACGAATTCCTCGACCCGGATCGAGGCCGGCCCGGACGACGACGACTCGAACAGCCGCTCCATCGAATCCAGCAGGTCCATGGGGGACCTGGTGCCCGCGTTGAAGGGGAAGCTCCGCCGGCTGGAGCCGAACGGAGGCCAGCGCCGCGCATCAGTCATGACGAACTCCAGACACTCGATGGGATCGGCCCGATCAGGGGCAGCTCCTTCCGAGTAGACACCGAGGCCGCCGGCGCCGACAGGGACGAAAGACCCCCCGTTCCGTCCGGTGAGCGGCCGCCGGTCGGGCAGCTGTCCGCCCCATTCCTCGTGTCGCGCCGAAGAGCGACTGTGACCGTCCTAGGATCAGGCGCATGACACTCAACAGGGCCGAGGTCGACGGCATACCGGTCTTCTGGGTCGAGGGTCCTCCTCCGTTGAGCGCCGAACTCGTGTTCCGTGTCGGCGTCCGGGACGAGTCGCTGGTGACGTCGGGCATCACCCATCTCGCCGAACACCTCGTGATGGCTGGAGCACCCTCGCCCCGGTACGACCACAATGCGACCGTGGAACTGAGCTTCACCTCGTTCGAGGCGACCGGCCGTCCGGAGCAGGTGATCGCGTTCCTCAGGGACATCTGCGCAAGCATCCGCACTCCCGACGTGAGCTCGCTGGACATCGAGAAGAAGGTGCTGGTTGCAGAAGCGTCCTCGGTCGTCGAACCCGCGGTCGCGGAGCATCTACTGCGCAGGTACGGGCTCTCCTCACTCGGCCTTGCAGGGGTCGATCAGCCGGCGCTGAACAGCATCGATGACAGTGCTGTCATGGCAGCCATCAGCAAGTACTTCACCAGCGGCAATGCCGCACTGGCGCTCACAGGCCCTCCTCCTCCGGGCCTTTCACTGGTCCTGCCTCCAGGCGAAGCACAGCCCCCGCGCGCCGCCCGTCCGATCGCGAGCCTCCCGACGCCACTCTGGTTCGAGTTGGGCGGGCCTCCCCTCGCCCTGTCCTTCGAGTTCGAATCCGGCTCCGAACTGGCGAGGAACAGCGCGTCCGTCATCGCGCAGGTCGCGTGCCAGCGTGCACTCGACCTTCTGCGCAGGAAACGAGGAATCATCTACGACGTCGGCCATCACGTCCTGGAGGCCGGAGGGGGGCGAGGCGTCGTCTGCCTCACCGCCGATCCGCGGAAGGAGGACGCAGAACTGGCGCTGCGCGAGCTCCGAAGCATCCTCGATGACCTCAGCTCCCACGGGCCCGATGAACTGGAACTGCGGCAACTCACGGACGACATCACGGATTTCGCCGCCGATCCTCGCTCAGCGGCCGTCGCCGCCACGGATGCCGCGCGACGCTATCTACTCGGCGAGCAGCTCATCAGCCCGGAGCAGATGGTCACCGACACCGCCGCGGTGACCCGGCAGTCGGCGCAGAACGCACTCTCCCTCCTCGACCTGACGCTCATGGTCGGCATGCCCGAGGGAACATCCACGTCGGATCCGTCCCTCCGAATGCTCGGCGGCGAGAACCATGAGCCGGTGTCCGGGCGATCCTTCAAGCGCAGCCTCCGGGGCTCCTTCCAGGGTGTCCCGTCGAAGGCTCGTCTCGTGGTCGGCGATGACGGCGTCAGCCTCGTGGACCAGGCGGTCACGACGATCTTCTGGGACGACGTCCGCGGACTCGAGTACACGCCTTACGGGATCACTCTTCACGGCGTCGACGCCGTATCACTGGAATTGCAGCAATCGTGGTTTGCCAGAGGCCATGAAGCTCTCGCGCTCATCGAGGACCGCGTCGACAGCGCCCTCACCTATCGGGTCGACATCGGCTGATCGGTCCTCCCGTCCTCGATGTCGGTGTCCTGCCCGACCTCGAACGGCATCGCGTGGATGGTTTCACCCGCCACGGTCGCCGTGGTGGCGATGAGCTCGAGTTCCCTTGGTGTCCTCCGGGGTCAGGCCGATCTCCGTGAGGGTGGCGGGAAGTCCCACCCTCGTCGCGAACTCGATGAAATCCCGGATGTCGTGCGTCGGGGCGCCCTCGAGGATGAGCTGGGTCAGAGAGCCGAGGAGGTGGGCTAGTCCCTTGGGACGCCTGCATCTCAGGGACCAGAGCCACGGCCTTCATAAGCTCCTGCTCGGGTTCCTTCAAGCGATCGGTAGCCTCAACCGTCCGCCTCGGATGCTCGCCTCAGGACGAGTGGAGGACGAGCGCCGCCACCGGCAACCGGCGGGACTTCACCGTGCACCGGCAGGCCGTGACGACCTCAGAATGTCGGTGGTGGTTGGGAGAATTCAGTATGGCCAGCAGCTCGAACGCTTCACCTGAAACCACCGATCCTGGTGGTGCTTCGCGGCGTGGCGCTGTCCCGTCCGCTGCGGTTCATGCTGACTCTGTGCAGGATCTGATCGATCTGGTGGCGTCCCTTCCAGCGGGCCCCGGGAGTGCTGAATTCATCCAGCAGCTGCGCGAACAGATTCATCGGTTCAGCGCCACCGTGACCGGTGGTGCTGCGCACCAAGGCGCTCCCATGTTCGGTGGGGCTGAGCATCAGGGCGACGTTTCGGCTACTGCCGGCCTGGCCACGTCCTCGGCAGACCACGTCGCACCTGCTGCTGTCCCTGCCTCTTCGTCGGCGGCTCGGGTGCGGGAGTTGATGGAGGAGATGCTCTCGCTTCCCATGGGTGCCGGTGGTGCGGAGCTGATCGATGAGATGCGGTCCTTGGAGGATTACACGTCGGCGATCGCCGCCCGGCAGGCCCGGATCGCGGTCGCGTTCGACCTGGATGAGCGCCGGTCCCAGGCGGCGGCTGGTGTGCCGGTGGCGGAGCGGGGCAAGGGGGTGGCGGCGCAGGTGGCTTTGGCCCGGCGAGAGTCGCCCGCCCGGGGCGGACGGTTGCTCGGGTTCGCGCGGGCTCTGGTGACGGAGATGCCGCACACGATGGCCGCCCTCGAAACCGGGTTGTTGAACGAGTGGCGGGCCACCCTCCTGGTGCGGGAGACCGTCTGCCTCTCCGCCGCGGACCGGTGCGCGGTCGACGAGGACCTGGCCGCCCACACGGGTGCCTTCGACGGGGCCGGGGACCGGCAGATCGTCGCCGCGGCGCGGGCGGCGGCGTACCGGCGGGACCCGCGCTCGGTGACCCAGCGGGCGAGTCACGCGGCGGCGGACCGGCGGGTGAGTCTGCGGCCGGCCCCGGACACCATGACGTATCTGACCGCCCTGCTGCCGGTCGCCCAGGGGGTGGCGATGCACGCGGAACTGACCCGGCACGCCGACACCCGCCGGGCGGCGGGGGATCCCCGGAGTCGGGGTCAGCTGATGGCCGATGCGCTGGTGGAGCGGACCACGGGCACCCCGGGTGGGTTCTCCCGGGTCGGGGTGCAGCTGGTCATGACGGACCGGACCCTGTTCCAGGGCGATGCTGAGCCGGCCCGCCTGCCGGGCTACGGGATCGTCCCGGCCGGCTGGGCGCGGGACCTCCTCACCACCGGGCCGGCCTCCGAGCGGGCCTCCGGCCCGTCAGCAGATCACCGGCGGGCATTCGAGGTCTGGCTGCGGCGCCTCTATACCGCCCCGGGTAGCGGGGAGCTGGTGGCCGTCGAGTCGAGGGCCCGGCTCTTCACGGCCGGGCAGCGCCGCTTCATCGAGGCCCGCGACCATCTGTGCCGGGCCCCGTACTGCGATGCGCCGATCCGCCACTACGACCACATCATCCCCTGGCACAAGGACGGGTCCACGAGCCTGTCCAACGGGGCCGGACTCTGTGAAGCGTGCAACCACACCAAGGAACTCACCGGCTGGCACACAAGGCCACGCTCTAGCCCAGGGAGCCGGCACGTCATCGAGATCAGCACGCCCACCGGCCACACCTACCACTCCACCGCACCACCCCTGCCCGACAGCAGCCCGAACGAACGCGAGCACGGACGCAAACACGGACGCGAGCACTCGCGGGAAATCGGGAGACACCCACTCCCGCCGACACCGCCCGCAGCGTCGAGTTTCGCGCCTGAGGATCACAACACCCCGGCATACCCTTCCACGCGGGCCTCCCGACGGGCAGAACTGCTCTTCGCCTGATTTTGCAGGGAGGACGCCTGACCGACCCGCCCAGCACGAAGGCAGGATAGATCGCCCGACGGTCCATCGGCCCTGCGCCTATTGATCGACATCGGGCCGTGACGCCCAGTCGACCTGGAGTCCAGGCGTCCGTGGCCTGCAGCCCCACCCACTAGCTTCCGCGGGCGGGACCGGCACCGCCGAGGCAGAGGACGGGACCGTCCCCGTCGAGAGAGAAGACTGGGCAACGCCCTCTGGTGTGGTGACGACCAGGGTGCAACACTGCAAGCTTCCTGCTAAGCCCGCCCTGACATCCGCCAAGCACGCGACGAAGGGGAGATCGTATGCCTGCTGTCCACCCGCGCCCACTCTGTCGACGGCACCGACGTGAGCCGCCCCGATGAGCGGTGACCGGACGGCACGGCCCGCGATGTACCGGGCGGCGCCGACGCGCGCCCTGCCACCCTTCGCGGGTCGCACGGTGGCGGTCCCGGCAGCGGTGCTCTGCCTGCTGCTCACGCTCGTGTCCGGAAGTTACGGCTATCACCGGGACGAACTGTACTTTCGGATGCTTCCCCCGGCGTGGGGGTACATCGACCAGCCGCCCCTGACGCCGTGGCTGGTCCGATCCTTCGGCCTCATCGCGGACGAGGTGTGGGCCGTCCGGATCCCTGCGACCCTCTCGACCCTCCTGGCACTCGTGGTCGTGGTCCTGATTACGCGGGAGTTCGGCGGCGCGGCGTACGCACAGGGTTTGTGCGCGTGGGGGTTCGGCTTCGGCGTGGTCCCCCTGCTCTTCGGTCACGTGATGCTGACCGCCTCCGTGGACCTCGTGTTCTGGCCCGCCGTCGTCCTGTGCGTGGTCCGGGCAGTCCTTCGGGATGCGCCCGCGTGGTGGCTGGCGGCCGGGATCGTCGCCGGCCTGGCCACCTACAACAAGCTGCTGATCGCGGGCCTGCTGATGTCGCTCCTGGCCGGGCTGCTCGTCGCCGGCCCCCGCCGGCTGCTCGCGACGCCGTGGCCATGGCTCGGCGGCGCCCTCACCCTGGCCGTGGCGGCGCCCAACGTCCTGTTCCAGTGGGCCCATGACTGGCCGCAGCTGTCCATGGGGGCGGCCCTGAACGAGAACAACGCCGCGGACACCCGCGTGGACATGTGGTGGTTCCTGTTCGTCACCCTCGGCCCGCCGCTGGCGTTGGTCTGGTGCCTCGGCTGGTGGCACCTGCTGCGCCGCGCTGAATGGAGACAGGTGCGCTTCATCGCCGCCGCGTTCGTGGTGCTCCTGGCCCTCGCCTTCCTGGCCGGAGGACAGATCTACTACCCGGCCGGGCTCGTCGTCGTGCTCTTCGCCGTCGGGTGTGTCCCCGCCGCCGCGATCATGCGCTCCCGGGGGCGACGCCGCACGGTGTGGGCGGTGGTGGCCGTCAACGCGGTCGTCTCCATGGCGATCACCCTCCCGGTCATCCCCGTGGGTGTCCTGGGCCGGACCCCGGTCCCGGAGATCAACCAGCTGGCGCGCGATCAGGTGGGCTGGCCCGCGTATGTCGACCAGATCGGCGACGTCGTCGCGAGTCTTCCCGACCCGTCCGACGCCACCCTCATCGCCAGCAATTACGGTGAGGCCGGGGCCCTGCACCGGTACGGGCCCGCCCGCGGACTGCCCCCCGCGCACAGCGGCCACAACGAGCTGTACTACCTCTCCACGCCTCCTGAGGATGCGCGCACCGTGATCGTGATCGGCGGGCAGGCCGGGCTGGCGTCGACCCTGTTCGTGTCCTGTGAGGAGGTGGCCCGCCTGGACAACGGGCTCGACGTCGACAACGAGGAACAGGGGCAGCCCGTCCTCGTGTGCGAGCGGACCCGGCCGTGGTCGGAGCTCTGGCCGCGGTTCCGGCACCTGGACTGACGGCACCTGGGCCGACGGCACCCCGACCGAACGCCTGGCCGTGTCTCAGGGAGCCTCTGTGACCCGTCGATAGCCCGTCCCGTCCGGATAGCGCTCCAGATACCCGTGGTCCACGAGCGCGCGGCGCAGCGTCGGTATGTCGTGCGTGACGGTCGCCAGCAGACGGTTGACCTCGGGTTCGCCGAGTTCCATGTCGGCCGGGAGGAGCCTCCCGGCGAGGTGCGCCAGCAGGGCGGTGCGGTCCTGCCCGGCGCGCGGCAGGCCGTCGATCCGCCCGTCCCGGAAGAACCGGTCCACCCCTTTCGGGGTGGGCGCCGCGGCGGCGAGCACGTCCGTGAAGAGCCCCTCCGCGACGGCGTGTTCCGGCGTCAGCAGTCCGGCGTCGACCAGCCGCTGCAGCTCCTTCGGTGTGGCGTCGAGCGGCTGCCCGAGCACGGCCCGGGCATACAGTTCGCGGGAGCGTCCGCCGGCGAGGGTGGACAGCACCTTCTGCCAGGACGGAGCGGTCATGCCCGGCCCTCACCGGGCGTGGAACCGGGCACAGACCCGGGCGCGGAACCGGGCACAGACCCGGGCGCGGAACCGGGCACAGACCCGGGCGCGGAACCGGGCACAGACCCGGTGAGGGAGCCGATGAACGCGGCGGGTGCGGCCGCGGTGACCTCCGCCAGCCGCTCGGCCTCGGTAGGGCCGCCGTCGAGCAGGGGTCGGAGCGCCGGCCGGTGGACGGACAGGCCGGCCTCCTCGGCGATCAGGGCGCCGGCCGCGTAGTCGTGCTCGTGCAGGCCGCGTTCCACGAAGGCGTCGAGCGTGCTGTCGGCCACGAGGCACAGGTCCAGGGCCGCCGAGCCGAGGCGGCGGACGTCCCCGTAGCCCTCGAGGAGCGTCCCGAGGGCGACGACCTGCTCCGCCCGGATGGCGGCGTCGTAGGAGAATCCGGTGCCGAGGAGCCGTCCCTGCCTGGTGCGCGGGCCCCCGAGGCGCCGCACGGCCCCGTGGTCGCTCAGCCAGGCTCCCCCGCCGCGGGACGCCCAGTAGATGCGGTGCAGCGCGGGCGCGTGGACGACGCCGGCGAGCCAGGTGCCGTCGGGGCCGGCGGCGGCCACGGACGTGCCGTAGTAGACGATGTTGCGGATGAAGTTGGTGGTGCCGTCGAGGGGATCGATCGACCAGCGGACGCCGTCGCCGCCCGGGGTGGACCCGCCGGGCACCGTGGTGCCGAGCTCCTCGCCCGTGATCGCGTCGTGCGGCCGCGCGCCCGCGATGACGGTCCGGACCGCGTGTTCCGCGGCGACGTCGAACGCGGTCACCCAGTCGCTGTCCGAGCTCTTGCTGGTGGCGTCCAGCGCCTCGGGATCACGCCGGGCCAGCACGGCGGCGCCTGCCGCGGCGGCCTGCCGGGCCAGATGGAGGAGCACCTCCGGGGCGGGTGCCCGGGCGTCGCCGGTCCCGGGCGCGGCGGTCATCGGACGGTCCGTCCGTCCGGATCCGTGCCGGCCCCGGCCTCGAGCTCCTCGGCCAGCTCGGTGTCCTCGCTCTCGTCGCCGTCGTTCCCGGCCGGTCCGCCGTCGTCGGGCTCCCCATTTGCGGGGCCGTTCTCGAGGAGGGCGATGAAGCCCTCCTCGTCGAGGACCGGGATGCCGAGCGTCTCGGCCTTCTCCAGCTTGGTGCCGGCGTTCTCCCCGGCCACCACGTAGCTCGTGTTCTTCGACACCGAGCCGGCGGCCTTGCCGCCGCGCGTGATGATCGCTTCCTTCGCCTCGTCGCGGTTGTACCGCTCGAGGGACCCCGTCACGACGACGGTGAGGCCCTCGAGGGTGCGCGGCGTGCTCTCGTCGACGTCGTCCTCCATGCGGACCCCGGCCGCGGCCCACCGGTCCACGATCTCGCGGTGCCAGTCCTCCGCGAACCACTCGGTGAGCGCGACGGCGATGGTGGGGCCGACGCCGTCGACGCCGGCGAGCTCCTCCTCGCTCGCGGCGCGGATCCGCTCCATGGATCCGAAGGCCGTGGCGAGGGCGCGCGACGCGGTGGGGCCGACGTGCCGGATGGAGAGCGCCACGAGCACGCGCCACAGCGGCTGCGTCTTCGCCTTCTCCAGTTCGGTGAAGAGCTTCCGGGTGGTGGCACTGGGTTCGGAGGGCTTCTTCGCGGTGCCCTTGGAGTAGAAGTAGGGCACGAGTTCGCGGCCCGTGACGACGCCCTTGACCTTCTTGTCCCGCTCGATCCTGACGTCCGCCAGCTTCTCCGGGGTGAGGTCGAAGATGTCGGCCTCGGTGGTGATGGGCGGTACCGAGGGCTCGGCGGGCTGCGTGAGGGCGATGGCCGCCTCCCAGCCGAGGGCCTCGATGTCGAAGGCGCCGCGGCCTGCGAGGTGGAACACGCGCTCGCGCAGCTGCGAGGGGCACGAGCGGGCGTTGGGGCAGCGGATGTCGACGTCGCCCTCCTTCGCCGGCTGCAGCGGGGTCCCGCAGGACGGGCACTCGGTGGGCATCACGAACTCGCGGACAGGCGGGTCCTGCTTGTCGCGCAGGGCCATGACCGGGCCCACGATCTCCGGGATGACGTCGCCCGCCTTCCGGAGCACCACGATGTCGCCGATCATCACACCCTTGGCCTTGACCACCTCCTGGTTGTGCAGCGTGGCCATCCCCACCGTGGACCCGGCGACCTTGACCGGCTCCATCAGCCCGAACGGCGTGACGCGGCCCGTCCGGCCGACGTTCACGAGGATGTCGAGCAGCTTCGTGTTCACCTCCTCGGGCGGGTACTTGTACGCCACCGACCAGCGAGGCACGCGGGAGGTGTGGCCGAGGGCGCGCTGCAGCGCGAAGCTGTCCACCTTGACCACGATGCCGTCGATCTCGTGGAGCAGGTCGTGGCGGTGGTCGCCGTGGTGCGCGATGAAGTCGACGACCTCGGCCTGGCTATGGAGCACCCGGTAGTAGGGGGACGTCGGCAGGCCCCACCCCTTCAGCAGCTCGTAGGTCTCCGACTGCGTCCCGGCCGACAGCCCCGTCCGGGCACCGATGCCGTGCACGTACATGTCCAGCGGCCTCTCCGCCGTCATGGTCGGGTCCTTCTGGCGCAGGGAGCCGGCGGCGGCGTTCCGCGGGTTGGCGAAGGGCGCTTTCCCCGCGGCCACCATGCGCTCGTTGAGCTGGCCGAATTCCTTGGTGGGGAAGAACACCTCGCCGCGGATCTCCACCTCCTCGGGGTGGTCCGTGCCCGCGAGGTGCCGGGGGATGGAGGCGATCGTGAGGACGTTGTGGGTGATGTCCTCGCCCGTGACGCCGTCACCGCGCGTCGCGGCGCGCACCAGTTCCCCGTTGCGGTAGAGCAGGTTCACGGCGAGGCCGTCGATCTTGAGTTCCGTCAGCCACTCGACGGTCGCGCCGGGGCTGCGCTGCTCGACGCCGGCGCTCGCGCGATCCAGCCAGGCCGTCAGCTCGTCGAGGGAGAAGACGTCCTCGAGGCTGTACATGCGGGCCAGGTGGTTCACGGGGGTGAACGCCGCGGACACCTCGCCGCCCACCTCCTGCGTCGGCGAATCGTTCGCGACGAGCTCCGGGTGGAGCGCCTCGAGCTCCTCGAGGCGGCGGAACAGGGCGTCGAACTCGGCATCGGAGATGGTGGGCGCGGCGTCCTGGTAGTACGCGGCACGGTGCACACGGACGTCCTCGGCGAGCTGCGCGTACTCCTCACGGAGCTCGTCGCTGGGGGGGCCGCCCTGCCCGGCGGGGGTGGCGTCTACCGATGCACTCTCGAGTCCTGGGGTCACTTTCCTCATCCTGCCCTACGGCTCCGACACCGGCCAGCGGTCGCCGTCCGCGACGAACCGGCCACCCGCAGCGGCACCGGAGCGCGGCCTGTCCCCGTCCCGATCCGGGCCGTCGGGATCCGAGGCGTCGGGATCCGAGGCGTCGGGATCGGAGGCGTCGACGACGATCACGGTCACGTTGTCGCGGGCTCCGGACCGGAGGGCCGCCGCGATCAGCTCGTCGCACGCCTCCTGCGGGTCCGGGACGGTGGCCAGGATCGTGTAGATGTCCTCGTCGGTCACTTCGCCGCTCAATCCGTCCGAGCAGAGCAGGATGCGGTCGCGGTCCTCGACCGGCATCAGCCAGAAGTCCGGGTCGGCGTCGTCCCCGGTCCCCAGGGCGCGGGTCACCACATGCCGGCGGTGGTGGGTCCTGGCCTCGTCCTCGGTGATGCTCCCGAGGTCCACGAGTTCCTGGACCTCGGAGTGGTCCACGGAGATCTGCCCGAAGGTGCCGCTGCTCAACCGGTACGCCCGGGAGTCCCCCACGTTGAAGAACAGCCAGGAGGGGGCACCGGCCTCCTCGACGAGCACGACGCCCGTCAGGGTGGTGCCCGCGTGCCCGCCGGCCTCGCTCCGGATGCGCTGGTCGGCCTGCTGGATGATCTCCTCGAGGTCGGTCGCCGTGAGCTTGGGCATGCGCGTCCCCGCGAGGCTGCTGCCCTCCAGGGTGCGCACGACGACGCTGCTGGCCACCTCGCCGGCCTCATGTCCGCCCATCCCGTCCGCGACGGCGAAGACCGGCTCGACGGCGAGGAAGGAGTCCTCGTTCAGTTCACGGCGCAGCCCGCGGTCGGTGCCGAAGCCGTAGGTCAGCCGGACACCGAGACCGGGTGCCGTCCCGGCGTCCTGCTGCCGGGGGGCGGAACCGGAGATGCCCTCGGAGGTGGGCCCGACGTCGACGGCGTGTGAGCCGTTCGCCCGCGGTTCGCTCATGCCGTTCCTCGCGACGTGCGGAGGGGACGGGCCGGGGTGAGGGGCATGCAGCCCTGCTGGTCAGTCATGTCCCCATTCTGCCCTCTGCCCGCTCGGAGACGCCGAAGCGCCGCCGCAGGACCCGCGAGGTCGTGAAGTCAGTCGAGGATGATCCCCGTGCCGGTCCCCCGCGCGAGGGTCACGGGCTGCACCTCCCCGAAGCCGCGGACCTGCCGCGGCTCGTGCGGCACGAGGACGAACCTCTCGTTGGCGGAGAGCGTCGCGGCGGTGCCGGAATCCACGAGGACCTCGCCCGGTTCCGCGAGCGCGGTGAGGCGCGCCGCGAGGTTGACCGTCGGCCCGTAGATGTCGCCGAGCCGCGAGAGCACGCGGCCCCACACGAGGGAGCAGCGGGCGGCGGGGAGGAATTCGTCCTCGGAGAAGGCCTTGGCCAGGGCCAGCGAGATCTCGGCCCCGGCCTCCGGCGACTCGGCGATGTAGAGGACCTCGTCGCCGATCGTCTTCACGAGCCGGCCGCCGCCCACGGAGATGATCTCGGCGCTCTTGTTCTCGAACCGCTGCACGAGCTGCGCGAGCGTCCGCTCGTTCATCTGCCGGGACAGGCTCGTGTAGGACACGAGGTCGGCGAAGCCCACGGCGCGCGCGAGCGGCAGCGGGGCGTCCTGCTCGTCCCCGGCGCGGCCCGTCTCGCTCGAGGCCAGGCCTGATTCGGCGCGGAGCGCCAGCCGCTGGACCGCGGCGTTCATCTGGCGGCGCCACGCGTAGACCAGCGTCTTCTCGAGCGGATCGATGAGGTCCGGCAGTTCGGACACGAGGGTCTTCCGCGCGTCGGCGTCGGAGAGCCCGCGCTGCGCCACCATCTCCTCCACGATCGCCTCGATCTGCCAGACGACCATGCGGTCCGTCATCTGGCCGACGGCCCGCGTGATCGAGATGGCGGCGTCCTCGGTGAGCTGCTCCTGGCGCACCAGGTCGATGATCGTGGTGAGGGCGCCGAGGTCCTTCTCGGTGAAGGCGACGTCGTCGTCCCCGATGTTGGGGAAGCCCATGGCGCGCCACAGCTTGCGGGCGGACAGCAGGGACACGCCCGCGCCCGCCGCGATGTCGCGGCGCTTGAGGGTGCGCTCGGCCCCGAGGAGTTCGCGCTCCAGGCGGCGGATCGTCTCACGGTCCAGTTCGATCGGCGCCCCGCTCGACGGAGCATCCTCCGGGCCGCCTCCGGTCGCCATGTCGGACTGGAGCTGCCACACGGCCTTCGGTGACGTCGAGGCTGCGGCGTCGGGGGCGTTCCCGGTCTGCCCGGACGCCCGGATGGCCTCGCCTGCGGCGCCCTCCGGGTCTTCGGGCTGCCCGGCCTCACGGCGGTGCTCGACTGTCACGGTTGCGTGTCCCTCCATTCCTGCTGCACCCGGGGCGTCCCGCCGCGGGCGTACTGCGGATCGATTTCCATGTCTACTCCGTCGAACATGCGGGTGAGCGGGAGCTCGCCGATCGCCTGGACCACGTAGTCCTTGAACGTTGCGATCTGCGGAACGTGCCGGTAGGCGTGCGCCCGGTCGAATCCGAGGTCCGCGATGAGCGTCCCGCTGCCCACCATCCGCTGCATCAGCCCCTGGTTCGTCTGGAGCTGCGAGATCGCCGACAGGTTGATCTGGTGCTCGGTGCGCCGCCCCGTCCCCGACCGGTGGATGAGGCGCATGCTCGTGAGGACGTACCGGTTGCCGGCCCACCGGAGCAGTGGCCGCCCCACCACCCACAGGAACACCAGCACCGCGACGCCGAACACCACCGGCAGGAGCACGGGCTGCCACTCGGCCACGCCGGCGGGGAGATCGGGCCGGGCGAGGTAGCCGAGCCCGAAACTCCCGACGGCGAGGAGGAGGAACCCAGCGACGACCGGCCCGGCGAGCGGCAGGGGGTTGGGCCGGGTACGGACGAGGACACGCTCCCCGGGCAGCAGCCTGATCCGCACGGGCTACACCTGCGGGCGCACGTGCACCACGTCGCCGGCGGAGATGGTGTGGCGCTCGCCGTCGTCGTCGCGCACCACGAGCCCGCCGTGCGCGTCGAGGGACAGGGCGCGTCCGGCCACCACGACGCCGCCGGGCAGCTCCGCGCGGACGTCCCGGCCGAGCGTCGCCATGCGGGCGCCGATGCGCTCCAGCAGCGACGGCCCGGAGTCCCATGCCGCGCCGGCGTCGCCGTCGACGTCGCAGAAGGCACGGTAGTGGTCGGCGAACGTGCGCAGGAAGGACTTCAGCAGGACGTTGCGGTCCGTGGTCCCGGCGTACTCGAGGAGCAGGCTCGTGGCGGTGGGGACGGGGAGCTCGTCGTCGGTGAGGCTGACGTTCAGCCCCACCCCGACGACGACGGCGGGCGGCTCGGCGCCCGCCCCCGGCACGAACTGGGCCAGGACACCGGCGAGCTTCCGCCCGTCCACGGTGACGTCGTTGGGCCACTTCAGCTGCGGGGAGATCTTGGTGCGTTCCTCGACACTCTCCGCGACCGCGAGTGCGGCGAGCAGGGAGAGCCACGAGTAGGCGCCGGTGGGGACGGGCCGGCCGTGCCGGTTGAAGGGGCGCAGGAGCACGCTCACGAAGAGCGAGGAGCGTTCCGGTGCCACCCAGCTGCGGTCCAGCCGGCCGCGCCCCGCGGTCTGCGTCTCCGCCGCGAGCACGCTGAGGTCCGGCCACCCGGCCGCCTCCACCTGGGCGTGCTCTACGAGGTCGGTGTTGGTGGACCCGGTCGTGGCCACGACGTCGAGCCGCGAGAACGGACCGGCCGGCATGCACAGGGCTGTCCTCAGCGCGCCGAGGTTCAGGCCGGGGCGCTCGAGATTGGAGTAGGGGGAGGACATGACATCGATCCTATCCGGCCCCGCGTGCACCGGCCGGGGCGTCAGAGGAAGATGTCGGGGACCAGCCGGTCCTCCGGGACGCCGAGGCTGTACCGGGTCAGGTCGGTGACGCCTTCCTCGCGCAGCACCTGCTCGTCCGTGTAGAAGTTCCCGGTGCAGCTGCGCGACGGACGGACGAGGACGGCGTGGGCGGCGTCGGCGACGATCTCCGGGCTGCGGGCCGCCTGTACGAGGCGGCTCCCGCCGGGCATGTTGCGGATGGCCGCGGTGTCGATCAGGGTGGCGGGCCACAGCGAGTTGACGGCCACGCCGTCGTCCTCGAGCTCCTCCGCGAGGCCGAGGGTGGTCAGGCTCATCCCGTACTTCGCCATGGTGTAGGCGAGGTGCAGGCCCGCCCACTTCGGCGCGAGGTTCAGGGGCGGGGAGAGCGTCAGGATGTGCGGGTTCGGCGAGGCCCGGAGCGCCTCGAGCGCGAACTTGCTGAGCATGAAGGTGCCCCGCACGTTGATGTCGGCCATGAGGTCGTACCGCTTCATGTCCACGTCGGGTGTCTTCGACAGGTCGATCGCGGAGGCGTTGTTCACGACGACGTCGATGCCGCCGAACGCCTCGACGGTCGCGTCCACGGCGGAGGCGACGTCGTCGTCGTTCCGTACGTCCCCCACGATCGGCAGGGCCATCCCGCCCGCGGCCTCGATCTGCTCCGCGGCGGTGTACACGGTGCCCTCGAGCTTCGGGTGAGGCTCCCCGGTCTTGGCCATGATGGCCACGTTCGCGCCGTCACGGGCGGCGCGGAGGGCGATGGCCAGGCCGATGCCCCGGCTTCCGCCGGACATGAGGATGGTGCGTCCGGCGAGCGTGGCCGGGGCCTGTGGTTCCTGCGCTTCGTTGCGTTCGGTCATGGCTCCACCATAAGCAGCGGTGAGCCCCGGACGGCCCGCGACGCACCGATGTTACCCGCGGGTAACATCGGTGGCCCGGCTAAGCGATGACGGCGGAAACTGTAGACGTCCTACAACGGCGCGCCCCCGGATCCTCACTAGACTGAGGGAAACGCGCCGTCCGTTGTCGGAAACCTCCAGTCACGGCTGGGGCTCCCCCGGTGGCGCCCGCCCTCCTCGACCCGCCGACCGGAGTATTCATGCATCAGGACCTGCAGCCCGACCTCACCACGACGGCCGGGAAGCTCGCCGACTTCCGGAGGCGCAAGGAGCTCTCGGAGCAGCCCTCGGGACCCGAGGCGATCGAGCGGCAGCACGCCCGGGGCAAGAACACGGCGCGCGAGCGCATCGACCTGCTCGTGGACGAGGGCTCCTTCGTCGAGTTCGACGCCCTCGCGGTGCACCGCTCCACGGCCTTCGGCATGGAGAGGAAGAAGCCCCTGGGCGACGGCGTCGTGTCCGGGTACGCGACCGTCGACGGCCGGCTGGTCGCCGTCTACAGCCAGGACTTCACCGTCTACGGCGGTTCGCTGAGCCAGGTGAACGGGGAGAAGATCGTCAAGGTGCAGGAGTTCGCACTGCGCAACGGCTGCCCCGTGATCGGCATCAACGACGGCGGGGGCGCCCGCATCCAGGAGGGCGTGGCGTCGCTGGCGATGTTCGCGGACATCTTCCGCAACAACGTCCATGCTTCGGGGGTGGTCCCGCAGATCTCCCTGATCATGGGCCCGTGCGCCGGCGGGGCGGCCTACTCCCCCGCGCTCACCGACTTCGTGGTCATGGTGGACAGGACCTCGCACATGTTCATCACGGGCCCGGACGTCATCAAGACCGTGACCGGCGAGGACGTGGACATGGAGACCCTCGGCGGGGCGCGCCAGCACAACACGACGACGGGCACCTCCGCGTATCTCGCCACGGACGAGGCGGACGCCATCGGCTTCGTCCGCGAACTCCTCGACTTCCTGCCCTCCAACAATCTCGCGGAGGCCCCGCTGACGGCGTTCGTCGAGGAACCCGAGGAGACGGACGAGGACCTCGCGCTCGACACCCTGATCCCCGACGCCGCGAACCAGCCCTACGACATGCACGCCGTCATCGAAGCGGTCGTGGACGACGCCCACTTCCTCGAGATGCAGGCGCTGTACGCGCCGAACATCATCACCGGCTACGCCCGCGTGGAGGGCCACACCATCGGCATCGTCGCCAACCAGCCCCTGCAGTTCGCCGGGACGCTCGACATCAACGCCTCGGAGAAGGCCGCGCGCTTCGTGCGCCACTGCGACGCCTTCAACATCCCCCTCCTGACCCTCGTCGACGTGCCGGGCTTCCTGCCCGGCAAGGACCAGGAGTTCCAGGGCATCATCCGCCGCGGCGCGAAGCTGCTCTACGCCTACGCCGAGGCGACGGTCCCCAAGCTGACGGTCATCACGCGCAAGGCCTACGGCGGCGCGTACATCGTCATGGGGTCCAAGAAGCTCGGCGCGGACCTCAACCTCGCCTGGCCCACCGCGCAGATCGGGGTGATGGGCGCGCAGGGAGCCGTCAACATCCTGTACCGGGGGCACCTGTCGGCCGTCGCCGAGGCCGGCGGGGACGTCGAGGCCGCACGCGCCGACGTCGTCCAGCAGTACGAGGAGGAACTGCTCAACCCGTACCAGGCGGCCGCCCTCGGCTACGTGGACGCCGTCATCGCGCCGTCCGAGACGCGCCTGCAGATCGTGCGCGGCCTCCGTGCCCTGCGCGACAAGCGCTCGGCCAATCCCGCCAAGAAGCACGGGAACATCCCGCTGTGACCGGCCACGACCCGCTCGACGACGCCTCCGGCGACAGCCCGGCGGCGGACGACGCCGTGGTCCTCTCGGTGGTGTCCGGCAACCCCACCGACGAGGAACTCGCGGCGCTCACCGCCGTCGTCGCCGCCCTGCAGGGAAGCGGCACCGGGTACGACGCCCGGAACCATGGGCGGTCCTGGGTGCGGCGGGCACTGCTGCGGCTGGGTCCGACGCCGGGCCCCGGATCCTGGCGGCGCAGCGTCCGCTGACCCCCACCGTGCGGCGGACGCCCGGCCTCGTCAGCGCGGATCGGCGACCGTGCCGAGGAAGAGCGGCAGCCCCGTGTCCTCGTGGATGATCTGGTAGCCGAACGGCCGGTCGAAGGCGATGCTGACCTCGGGAGGCACCGGAGCGCTCGTCATCATGGCCAGCTGGGTGACGGCCGCGGCGATGGTGCCCTTCTCGGCCACCGTGATGGTCGCGGCCTGGGCAGCCCCCGAGACGCGGAGCCCGGGATGGATGGCGTCGAAGTCGGCGCCCGGACCTACGGTCTCCGCCAGCCCCAGACCCGCCAGCACCCCGATCAGGTCCAGATGGAGGCTGTGCTCCCACGTCGGCAGCGAGAGATCCACGCGGATGCTCTCCGCCGCGTCGAGTCCGTCCGCGATGCCGGCCAGCTCCTGTTCGTCCCAGGCGGGCGGGACCCCCTCGGCAGGCAGGACGAGCCGCAGGAAGAAACCGCCCCCGTAGGGCAGGTCGATGCCCTGCCAGTCGGGCCCCACGGCGTACCGGACCCAGCGGTAGCCGTGCATCGTCGGGACGAGGACCCGCGTGCCGGTGACCAGGGTGAAGGGGTCCTGGCCCGTTCCGGAGGCATCGAACGGTTCATCCCAGGCCGCGGCGAAGTACACGGCGTTCAGCATCGACAGCCCGGTGTCCGCGCCGACCGCCAGCGGGGCCCTGGCGACGCGGCCGCCGGTCTCCCTCCACACCCAGTCGTCGATCAGCCCCGGCGTGGCGGGGTCCGCGAAGTCCACCGGGTGGACCCCCGCACCGTAGTACCGGGCGAGCGTGGCGAGGAACGCCTCCCCGATCTCCCCGCCCTCGGGGACGAAGACCGCGTTGGCGAGGTGCACGAGGGGCTGCCCGGGCAGATCCTCCTCGTCGACGCTGACGGGGTCGCCGTCGAAGTACTGCACCGTCGCGAGGAGCGCGTTCATCGCCGCGTGGTGCTCGTCCGGGAGCCCCAGGACCGCGTCCATCTCAGCCGCCGTCGTCGAGCCCGCGCCGGCGCGCAGCATCGACAGGGCATAGAGCGCGCTGACCGGGCTGGAGACCTGGTTGGTGTCGGGGCGCGCGGTGAGGGCCACCCCGAGCCGGAAGGCCGAGCGTCGGAGGGCCTCCTCGGCGTCGGCATACCGTCCCGGTTCGACGACGATGCGCGCCACAGGCGCCCTGAACTGCTTCATGGAAATCCCCCTCGCGTGATTCCCCCACGGTAGGCGCGGGCCCGGGAATTGACCATGGGGCGGGAAGCGGAACCCGCCCTTGACGTATACCCCTGGGGGGTATATGTTTACGGGCATCGGAGAAGGAGAGGACATCATGGACAGGAATCGATCCACCACAGCTCCGCCACCTGCGGAACACGAGGGTCATGGCGTGGACGAGGATCACCAGGTCCACTCCCAGGGCGAGCACGCCGGCCATTCCACGGCGATGTTCAGGCAGCGTTTCTGGATCAGCCTCACCCTCGCGATCCCCGTCCTGGCGTTCAGCCCCATGTTCACCATGCTCCTGGGGTCCATGCCGCCCGAGTTCCCCGGCTCGGCGTGGATCGCCCCGATCCTGGGCACGGTGATCTTCGTCTACGGCGGCACCCCGTTCCTGAAGGGCGGGGTGGCGGAGCTGAGATCCCGGCAGCCGGGCATGATGCTGCTGATCGCGATGGCGATCAGCGTCGCGTTCGCCGCCTCGTGGATCACCACCCTCGGCATCGGCGGGTTCGACCTCGATTTCTGGTGGGAGCTCGCCCTGCTGATCGTGATCATGCTGCTCGGGCACTGGATGGAGATGCGGGCCCTCGGGTCGGCCGCCGGAGCCCTCGACGCCCTGGCCGCACTGCTCCCCGACGAGGCGGACCGGGTCACCGCTGCCGGGGTCGAGACCGTGCCGGTCAGCACCCTGGCGACGGGCGACGTCCTCCTGGTCCGTTCCGGCGCACGCGTCCCGGCGGACGGGAGGATCGTCGACGGGACCGCGGAGTTCGACGAATCGATGATCACCGGGGAGTCCCGCACCGTCTCCCGCACGATCGGCGAGACGGTCGTCGCCGGCACCGTGGCGACCGACACCGCGGTCCGTATGGAGGTGACCGCCGTCGGCTCCGAGACCACGCTCGCCGGCATCCAGCGCCTGGTCGCCGAGGCACAGGCATCCTCCTCGAAGGCCCAGGCCCTCGCGGACCGGGCCGCCGCACTGCTGTTCTACTTCGCGCTCGGCGCCGGCATCCTGACCTTCGTCGCCTGGATGCTCCTCGGGAGCCCGGACGATGCCGTGATCCGCACCGTCACGGTCCTCGTGATCGCCTGCCCGCACGCCCTGGGACTGGCGATCCCGCTGGTCATCGCGATCTCCACCGAACGCGCCGCGAAGGCCGGGGTGCTCATCAAGAACCGGATGGCCCTCGAACGCATGCGCACGGTCGACGTCGTGCTCTTCGACAAGACCGGAACCCTCACCGAGGGCCGCCCCGCGGTCACGGCAACCACTGCCGTCGACGGCGTCCCGGAGGGGGAACTGCTGGCCCTGGCCGCAGCCGCGGAAGCGGACAGCGAGCACCCCGTCGCCCGAGCCCTCGTCACCGCAGCGCAAGCGAACCCCGCCGCGGCGGATCTCGCCTACACCGGAACCGGCTTCAGTTCCCTGACCGGCCGCGGCGTCCGGGCGACCGTCGACGGCCATGACGTCGCGGTGGGCGGGCCCGCGATGCTCCGGGAACTCGGCCTCGGTACTCCGCCGGACATCGGGGGTACCGTCCGGGCATGGGTGGGCCGCGGCGCCTCCGTGCTGCACGTCATCAGCGACGGCGCCGTGATCGGTGCGGTGAGGCTCGAGGACAGGGTCCGCGAGGAATCCCGTGCCGCCGTGACGGCCCTGCAGTCCCGCGGGGTGAAGGTCGCGATGATCACCGGCGATGCACGCCAGGTGGCCGACGCCGTCGCAGCGGACCTGGGGATCGACGAGGTGTTCGCCGAGGTCCTGCCGCAGGACAAGGACTCGAAGGTCGCCGAACTGCAGGCGCGCGGCCTGAGGGTCGCGATGGTGGGGGACGGCGTCAATGACGCCCCAGCCCTCGCGCGCGCCGAGGTGGGCATCGCGATCGGGGCAGGCACGGATGTCGCCATGGAATCGGCGGGCGTGGTCCTGGCGGGGAACGACCCCCGATCAGTGCTGGCGATGATTGACCTGTCCCGCGCGAGCTACCGCAAGATGATCCAGAACCTCGTCTGGGCCACCGGCTACAACGTGGTGGCCGTGCCCCTCGCAGCAGGGGTGCTGGCCTTCGCGGGGATCCTCCTCTCCCCCGCTGCGGGCGCGGTCCTGATGAGCGTGTCCACGATCGTCGTAGCCCTGAACGCGCAGCTGCTGCGGCGGATCGACCTCCGCCCGGAGCGGATCCACACACCGTCGACCACCACCGAACACTGAAGGACCTGAACATCATGAAGCAGAACCTTTCCATGGCAGCACTGGGCCTCGCCGCCGCCCTCACCCTTTCCGCCTGCGTCACCACAGGCACCGACGCAGGCACCGGCGCAGGCTCGACGACGTCGCCGGCCAGCGCCGGCACCGTATCCGAGGAGCACAACCAGGCGGACGTGATGTTCTCCCGGATGATGATCCCCCACCACGAGCAGGCGGTGGAGATGAGCGAGCTGATGCTCGCCAAGGACGGCACCAGCCCCGAGATCAGCGACCTCGCGACACAGATCAGGGACGCACAGGCGCCCGAGATCGCCACCATGAAGGGCTGGCTGGAGACCTGGGACGACGCCATGGGTCCGGACAGCATGGAGAGCCACGACATGGGAGACATGGAAGGCATGGGCGACGGAGACGGCATGGGATCCGGGTCTGGCCCCATGGAAGGCATGGAGGGGATGCTCAACGAGGACGAGATGGCCGAGCTCGAGCGCGCCGAGGGCACCGAGGCCTCGCGCCTGTTCCTCGAGTCCATGACGGTCCACCACGAGGGCGCGATCGAGATGGCGCAGGACGAGATCGGGAACGGCGAGAATCCGGACGCGATCGAGCTGGCCGAGACCATCGTGACGACGCAGCAGGCCGAGATCGACGAGATGAAGGAGTTGCTCGCGTCCCCCTGATCCCGGGATCCGCCGGTGTGGCCGTCCGTCCGAGCCACACCGGCACCACCCACTCGGTAGCCTCCGGCAACGGTCTGCCGCTAGGCTCGGAACGTGACCCACGACACCCCAGCCCCCTCCCCGTCCTCCAGCGAGCAGCCCGCGCGGCAGGCCACGGCCATCGACGCCGTCGCCACGTCGTACTACGAGACCCTGCTCGAGCTGATGCCCAACTTCGCCACCGAGCTCGGCCTGCCCGGCCACGAGACGGAGTACCAGGACTACTCGCCCGCCGGGATCGAGGCCCTCGCCGAAGCCGCCCGCACCACCCTGCGCCGGCTCGAGGACCTGCAGCCGACCGACGACGTCGACGCCGTCACGCTGGACGCCATGCGGGAGAGGCTCGGACTGGACCTCGAGATCCACGACGCCGGGTTCGGCTACTCCGAGCTGAACAACATCGCCTGCCCCGCCCAGAACATCCGCGCCATCTTCGACCTCATGCCCACCGCCACCGCGGAGGAATGGGATCACATCGCCGGACGCATGGCGAACGTGCCCGGCGCGATCGACGGCTACATCTCCTCCCTCCGCGCCGGTCGCGAGCGCGGCCTGGTCGCCGCACGCCGCCAGGTCGCCATCGTGATCGAACAGTCCACCAAGTATGCGGAGGACGGCGGATTCTTCGACGCCCTCGGCGCGACCGCCACCGCAGACGACGGCGAGCTGCCCGAGGGTGTCCGCGACCGGCTGCGGTCCGGCGCCGAGGCCGCCCGCGGCGCCTACCGCACCCTTGCGTCCTTCCTGCAGGACGACCTCCTCCCCTCCGCCCCCGAGAAGGACGCCGTCGGCCGCGAGCACTACGCCCTGATGTCGCGTGTCTTCCTCGGGTCCGCCGTCGACCTCGAGGAGACGTACCGGTGGGGCGTCGAGGAGCTCGACCGCGTCATCGCCGAGCAGGAGGCGGTGGCGAACGAGATCCGGGAGGGCGCCTCGATCGAGGAGGCCATCCGCATCCTCGACGAGGATCCCGCCCGCCAGCTCCGGGGCACCGAGGCGCTGCAGGCCTGGATGCAGGGACTCTCCGACAGGGCGGTGGACGCCATGGCCGGGGTCCACTTCGACATCCCCGACGTGATGCGGCGCCTCGAGTGCAGGATCGCCCCGACCAACGAGGGCGGCATCTACTACACCGGCCCCAGCGACGACTTCTCGCGCCCCGGCCGCATGTGGTGGTCCGTGCCCGAGGGCGAGGATTCCTTCACCACCTGGAAGGAGACGACCACCGTCTACCACGAGGGGGTCCCGGGGCATCACCTGCAGGTCGCGACGGCGACGTACCAGCGCGCGCTGCTGAACCCCTGGCGCCGCAACGCCATCTGGGTGTCCGGGCAGGGCGAGGGCTGGGCCCTGTACGCCGAACGCCTCATGCAGGAACTCGGGTTCCTGTCCGATCCCGGTGACCGCCTCGGGATGCTCGACGCCCAGCGCATGCGCGCCGCGCGCGTGGTGTTCGACCTCGGCGTCCACCTCGAACTGGAGATCCCCGAGCGGTGGGGCGAAGGCACCTGGACGCCGGAGAAGGGCTACGACTTCCTGAGGAAGAACATCGCCATCAGCGAGGGGCAGCTCAGCTTCGAGTTCACGCGCTATCTCGGCTGGCCGGGGCAGGCGCCGTCCTACAAGATCGGCCAGCGGCTCTGGGAACAGATCCGCGACGAGGTCCGGGCGGCCGAAGGTGAGGCGTTCGACCTCCGCGCCTTCCACACACGGGCCCTCAACCTGGGCTCCGTGGGACTCGATACGCTGCGCCGCGCCCTGGTCTCCTGACGTAGACGTTCGTCACAGGCGGGCCGGGGCGCTCCCCCGGTCCGCCCGCGGCGGTGGCGGCATTCCGCGGAAGTCCCGCGGCATCGGCGACGACGGCGATTGGCTGCTCCGTAACATTCCGCAACTTCCGCTTCGCCTTGGTATACGGCATCCCTAGAGTTTCGGGCGTGTCTACTGAAACCAGCTCCCCGCCCACCCGGCGCAGGCTGCCCCGCTGGGCGACCTCCTTCGGACCGCAGATCATCGCAGCCCTGGTCGTCGGGCTGGCCCTCGGCCTCATCGCCAAGTACACGGGGCACACCCAGGAGACGCCCACCGGCCTCGGCACCACGCTCGCCACCCTCGGCTCGAGCTACGTGGCCCTGCTCCGCGCCGCCGTCGTCCCCCTGATCTTCACCGCCGTCGTGAGCTCCATCGCGAACCTCCGCGCCGTCACCAACGCTGCACGGCTCGCCGGCCAGACCCTGCTGTGGTTCGCCATCACCGCCCTGATCGCCGTGGTCATCGGCATCGGCCTCGGTGTCCTCTTCCAGCCCGGCGCCGGCACGGAGGCGACCCAGCCCGCCGAGTACACCGGCAACACGGGAAGCTGGTGGGCCTTCCTGACCGGGCTCATCCCCGCCAACTTCCTCGGCCTCCAGGCCTCCTCGGCCGTCGCCGAGTCGGGAGCCGTCACCACGGCCCTGAACTTCAACGTGCTGCAGGTCCTCGTGGTCGCCGTGGCCGTCGGCATCGCCGCCCTGAAGGTGGGCAAGCAGGCCGAACCGTTCCTCGCCGTCAACGCCTCCGCCCTGGCCGTCATCCAGAAGGTCCTCTGGTGGATCATCCGGATCGCCCCGCTCGGCACGATCGGCCTCATCGGCAACGCCGTGGCCGTCTACGGCTGGGACACCATCGGCTCGCTCGGGAAGTTCACCCTGGCCATCTACGTGGGCCTGGCCCTCGTGCTGTTCGCGGTGTACCCCGTGCTCGTCAAGGCGCACGGGCTGTCGGTCAGGCAGTACTTCTCCGGCGCCTGGCCCGCCATCCAGCTGGCCTTCGTCTCGCGCTCGTCGGTGGGCACGCTGCCACTCACGCAGCGCGTGACGGAGCGGAACCTCGGAGTACCCCGCGGGTACGCGTCGTTCGCCGTGCCCCTGGGCGCGACGACGAAGATGGACGGCTGCGCGGCCATCTACCCGGCGATCGCCGCGATCTTCGTGGCCCAGTTCTTCGGGATCGACCTCAGCCTCACCCAGTACCTGCTGATCGCTCTCGTCTCCGTGCTCGGCTCCGCGGCGACCGCCGGGACCACCGGCGCCGTCGTCATGCTGACGCTCACGCTCTCCACGCTGGGACTGCCCCTGGCCGGCGTCGGCCTGCTCCTCGCCGTCGACCCCATCCTCGACATGGGTCGCACCGCCGTGAACGTGGCGGGCCAGGCCCTTGTCCCGACGATCGTCGCCCGGCGCGAGGGCCTGCTGGACCTCGACCTCTACAACGCCCAGCGCACCGGCGACCCGTTCGCCGATGACAGCGTGACCGACGCAGCCGACGCGGCCGCCGCCCCCAACGACGGCATCTCGGCGTCCGTGACCCGCTAGGTCCCGCCCGCTGCAGCGACGGCCCGCCCCCGGCATCCGCCCGGGAGCGGGCCGACCTGCGTCTGCGCTAACGATTCGGCGCCGTTCCGGGCGGTGACGGCGCTTTCCACCGGATACGGGAGGACGATTGACCTCCCTATCCAGTTCGACCAGGTGGTGCGCCGTGAACAAATCGCGCATGACGGGGAAGCTCTCCGCCACACTCGCCGCTCTCGCCCTCGCAGCAGGCCTCGGCCTCGCAGGGGGACCTCCGGCATCCGCCGCATACTGCGGCATCACATGGGGCTCGACGGCGAAAGTCGCCTCCGCGATGTCCCCGGCTCCCGTCACCAACGTCCGCGCGGGCCGACACGCGTGCTTCGACCGGCTGGTCATCGACGCGCGGGGACGCGGAGTCGGATACGACGTCCGGTACGTCTCCCAGTTCACCGGCATCGGGTCCGGGCTGCCGATCGCCCTCGGTGGCGGCGCGCGCCTGTCCGTGTCGGTGCACGCTCCGGCCTACAACAGCGCAGGGCAGGCCGCCTATCAGCCCGCCAACCCCAGGAGGGTCGTGAACGTCGCGGGCTACACCACCTTCCGCCAGGTCGCATTCGGCGGAAGCTACGAGGGATATACGAGCTTGGGGATCGGGGTGAGGGCACGCCTTCCCATGCGGGTCTTCGTGGTACCCGGCCCCGGTGCCGGGTCGAGGGTGGTGATCGACGTCGCGCACCGCTGGTGACGATCCTGCCGGTCGCGCCCCCGGAAGGTGACGCGGCCGGCGGCTCCCGCCGGTGGACCCGCGCGGTGGAACCGGGTGCCGCAGAGGCACCTAGGCTTGGTGCATGACCCTCCGCCTGATCCTCGCATCGAAGTCCCCTGCCCGCACCCGACTCCTCGACGACGCCGGCATCCGGCACTCGGTGCTCGTCTCCGACGTCGACGAGCCCGCCGTCGTCGCCGCCTACGGCGACCTCGACGCGCACGACACCTCGCTGCTGCTGGGGCGCGCCAAGGCCGAGGCCGTCGCGGCACTGGAGGAGGCGGACGACGCCCTCGTCCTCGGGTGCGACTCCGTGTTCGAGTTCGACGGCGAGGCGCACGGAAAGCCCTACGAACCGGCGGTCGCGATCGAACGCATCAGCCGCATGCGCGGCCGCTCCGGCGTCCTGCACACGGGCCACTGGCTCGTGGACACGCGCGCCGGCGGCTCCGGGGCGACCGTCGGGGCGGTCTCCTCGGCGACCGTCCACTTCGGCGCGATGTCCGACGCCGAGGTGGAGGCGTACGTGGCCAGCGGCGAGCCCCTGCACTGCGCCGGATCCTTCACGATCGACGGCTTGGGCGGCGCCTTCATCGAGCGCGTCGACGGCGATCCGCACGCCGTGGTCGGGCTCAGCATCTCCACGCTCCGCGCGCTCCTGCTCTCGGCCGGCGTCTCCGTGACGGACCTCTGGTCGCCTGCGGCCTCCTTGTAGGTTCCCTACAAAGGATCACCGCACAACACTCCCGTTCGGCACGATCCATGGGCGAAAGCCACCAAACCGGGCTAGGCTCCCACGAGAGAAGAAGGAGCCCCACCCCCCATGAGCCAGTCCCCCCTCAGCCCGTCCGAGTCCACCCCTGCGAACGCCCACAGCGCCGGCACCGACCCCCGGCAGCACCGCCGGGTGACGAAGGTCCTGGTCGCCAACCGGGGGGAGATCGCCGTCCGGGTCATCCGCGCCGCCCGTGACGAGGGAATCGCGTCGGTCGCGGTGTATGCGGAGCCGGACCGCGACGCCCTGCACGTCCGCATGGCCGACGAGGCGTTCGCGCTCGGTGGGGAGACCGCCGCGGAATCCTATCTGGTCATGGACCGCATCCTGGAGGCCGCGGAGCGCAGCGGCGCCGACGCCATCCACCCCGGCTACGGCTTCCTGTCGGAGAACGCCGAGTTCGCGCAGCGGGTCCTCGACGCCGGCATCACGTGGGTCGGGCCCTCCCCGCACTCGATCGCGCAGCTCGGCGACAAGGTCCAGGCGCGGCACATCGCACAGCGCGTCGGCGCGCCGCTGGTCCCGGGCACCACGGACCCGGTGGAGTCCGTCCAGGAAGTCATCGACTTCGCCACCGAGTTCGGGCTGCCCATCGCGATCAAGGCGGCGTTCGGCGGAGGCGGACGCGGCATCAAGGTGGTCCGCAGCCACGAGGAGATCCCCGAGCTGTTCGACTCCGCCGTGCGCGAGGCGACGGCGGCCTTCGGCCGCGGTGAGTGCTTCGTGGAGCGATTCCTCGACGCCCCGCGCCACGTCGAGACGCAGTGCCTCGCGGACGCCCACGGAAACGTCGTCGTGGTCTCCACGCGCGACTGCTCCCTGCAGCGCCGCAACCAGAAGCTCGTGGAGGAAGCGCCCGCCCCCTTCCTCTCCGCCGCACAGAACACCCAGCTCTACGAGGCCTCCAAGGCCATCCTGCGCGAGGCGGCGTACCAGGGGGCGGGCACCTGCGAGTTCCTCGTGGGCCAGGACGGCACCATCTCCTTCCTCGAGGTGAACACGCGGCTCCAGGTGGAGCACCCCGTCTCCGAGGAGGTCACGGGCCTCGACCTCGTGCGCGAACAGTTCCGCATCGCCCGCGGTGAGGAACTCGGATACGGGGACCCCGAGGTCCGCGGCCACTCGTTCGAGTTCCGCATCAACGGCGAGGACGCCGGCCGCGGCTTCATGCCTGCACCCGGCACCGTGCAGACGCTCACCCTCCCGACCGGGCCGGGCATCCGCGTGGACTCCGGCATCGAAGCCGGCGAGGTGATCGGCGGCAACTTCGACTCCATGCTCGCCAAGCTGATCGTCAGCGGCGCCACCCGCGATCAGGCCCTGCAGCGCGCACGCCGGGCCCTCAGGGAGATGGTCGTGGAGGGCATGCCGACCGTGCTCCCGTTCCACGCCGCCGTCGTCGAGGATCCCGCGTTCGCGCCCGTCGACGGCCCCTTCTCGGTGCACACGCGCTGGATCGAGACGGAATTCACCAACACCATCGAGCCGTGGAAGGGGCCCGCCGAACCCACCGCGGACGACGATGTCCGCCAGCGCGTCACCGTGGAGGTCGGCGGGCGGCGCCTCGAGGTGGTGCTGCCCGCCGGGTTGGGCGCGACGCCGAACGGCAAGCCGGCCGCACCGGCGAAATCCAAGAAGTCCTCGCGCGCCCGGGCCGGCAAGACGGCCGTCAGCGGCGACGAGCTGACGTCCCCCATGCAGGGCACCATCGTGAAGGTCGCGGTGTCCGACGGCGACAAGGTGACCGAGGGCGATCTCATCATGGTGCTCGAGGCCATGAAGATGGAGCAGCCGCTCACGGCGCACAAATCGGGCAAGCTGTCCGGCCTGACGGCGAAGCCCGGCGACACCGTGTCCGCCGGCTCGGTCCTCGCCACCATCCGCGACTAGCCGTCCTGCCGTGGAATGACTCCGCCCTGATCTCCGTTCTGAAACTGTCGATAGTTTCCACAAGCCACAAATGTCACGGAGTTGGTTCGTCATGAAAGCAATCGGAATCACGGAGTTCGGCGGCCCCGAGGTCCTGACCGTTCAGGATCTTCCCGAGCCACATCCCGGTGAGAAGGAAGTACGCATCAGGGTCAGGGCTGCCGCCGTCAGCCCCACCGACACGAACGTCCGCACGGGCGCCTATGACATGAGCCGGTCCGAGCCGCCCTACATGCCAGGGATGGATGCCGCCGGTGTCATCGACGAAGTGGGCGACGGCAGCACGTGGTCCGTCGGCGACGCGGTCATGGCGATCGCGCTGCCCCTGGGGCACCACGGCGGCGCCTACGTCGAATACCTCGTGGCACCCGACGATTCGATCGCGCGGATTCCCGCGAACACCACGCTCGAGGAAGCCGCCACCCTTCCCATGAACGGCCTCACCGCCGTGCAGATCCTCGAACTCGCAGCACTGCAGCCCGGACAGGTCCTCGCCGTCACGGGTGGGGCCGGGACGCTGGGCAACTACACGATCCAGCTCGCCAAGCAGCAGGGCCTGGTCGTGATCACGGACGCAGCACCGAAGGATCGTCCCCTGGTGGAGGGTCTTGGAGCCGATCACGTCCTCGATCGGGGCGCGGACCTCTCCGAGCGCATCAGGGAGATCTTTCCCGACGGCGTCGACGCCGTTGCCGACACAGCGCTGCTGCACGGCGACGTCGTACCCGCGGTGCGCGATCAGGGAGTCTTCGTCTCGGTCCGGGGCTGGAAGGGCGATCGACCTACCCGCGACATCCGTTTCGAGGCTGTCTGGGTGTTCGACGAGTACCTCTCCGCCGCCAAGCTCGACGGCCTCCGCCAGGCGGTGGAGGACGGCATCCTCACGGCGCGCGTGGCAGACACACTGGCCGCCGAGGACGCCCCCGAAGCGCACCGTCGTCTCGAAGCAGGAGGCGTCCGCGGTCGGCTGGTGCTGACCTTCTAGATCGCCAGGGCTGGGAGCGCCGACTTCCCGACCTCACGTGGTGGTCGTGCTGGAGCACGACCACCACGTGCCTCTTCTCCCGGACGGCGCGATGTCGGCCACCGGCAGAACCGTGGGGCATGAATAAGTACGGACGTTCAAGCGCCTCCGATCGCCGTCGGATCCTCGCTCCGGAACCCGCCGGCCACTAGCCTTGCAAGTCCAGTGGTCCTCGCTGGTACGCCCGACCACGGATCGGCGCAAAAGGTTACTCGGCAGCCAGGGAGAGATCGATGAGTTTCCAGAACCACCCCGTGACGCGTGCAGGACTTCTCGCTGCAGCCATTCTGCTGCTGGCCGGATGCTCGGCGGAACCGAGCCCTGACCCCGGTACCACGGCGACGCAGACCGATGACGGCGGTGCGGCAACGAGTCCCGCAGCCGGTTCGTCGGCCAGTCCGTCTGCGAGATCGTCTGCCAGTTCGTCTGCCAGTTCGTTTGCCAGTGCCAGCCCTTCGGGTGCTGCCGGTGGGTCCGGGGCGTCAGCGACTCCCAGCGCAGGGGCCGGTACAACCACCATCACACTGCGAGCGGGCGACGAGCACACGATCACCAGCTCCACCACGCCGGTCACGGTGGAGTGCTCAAGTGGCGGCGACATCGACGTCGAGAGCAACAACGTGGAGGTGACCGTCACCGGTGACTGCGAGGACATCGAGATCGACGGCGACAACAATACGATCTCCGGTGGCTCCGCCGACATGATCGACATCGAAGGCAACAGCAACACGGCAGAAGCAGACGCCGTGGAGGAGATCAGCGTCGACGGTGACGGCAACACCGTCGAGGTCGGCGAGACCCGCGCGATCGACGTCGAAGGCAACGACAACACCGTCACCTATCGGACCGGTGACCCGGTCGTCGAGACCGAAGGGAGCAACTCGGTCTCGGCCTCCTGACGGGGGTCCACTGCTGTTGACTTCTCCCCGATAAACGAGCACGCTTGGGGTTCTCGCCCCGGACCCTGGCGGAGGACCGCTACTGCCGTTCCACCAGGGGAGTCCCATGGCACACGTACGAAACGACGAGCGCTACAGCGAGCGCAGCTCTGCCCGGACCCATCGACGTGCCGCGGCTGGGATGTGCGAAGCATGAGCGAGGAACTCAGGGGTGGGTTGTCGCCGCAGCACGGTGGCAGTGTGCGGGAACGCGATCTCGCCACGGAACTGGCCGAGTTGGCTCGCGAACTGCAGGGGGAACCGGACTCCGACGCGATCCTCGCCGGCTTCGTCCACGCGGCCCTCGACCTGATCCCCGGGGTCGACGAAGGGTCCGTCAGTCTTGTCCTCGGGCGCAAGCACATCGGAGCCCACGCCCCCTCCGGGGAACTACCGAGGCGCATCGATGCACTGCAGATGGAGACCGGGCAGGGCCCGTGCCTGGAATCGGCGTACGAGCACCGGACCGTGCGGGTCCCCGACATGGCGCACGAGCAGCGGTGGCCCCTGTTCGCGCCGCGGGCCGCCGAGGCCGGCGCCAAGGGGATGCTTTCCATCCAGCTGTGGGTCCAGGGCGACGATCTGGGGGCGCTGAACCTCTACTCGTACGAGGCCGACGCGTTCACGGACGAGTCGGAGAACGTGGGCCTGCTGGTCGCCTCCCACGCGGCGGTGGCGTTCGCCGAGGCCGAGAAGAGCCGGCAACTCCACCAGGCCATCGATTCCAGGGACGCCATCGGTCAGGCCAAGGGCATCCTCATGGAACGCCACAAGATCACCGGCGAGCAGGCCTTCATCGTGCTGTCCATGGCAAGCCAGCGCACCCACCTGAAGCTCTGGAACGTCGCCGAGCACCTCATCAGCAGCGGCGACCTACCCCACAGGGACACCGCGCGCTGACGGGCGCGCGATGCGGGAGCGCTAGCCGCCCTCGTTGCCCTTGCCGTTCCCGGGAGGGCTCTTCTCCCCGCGCTGGGCAGCTTCCCTGGCCTTGTCCTCGGCCTTGCGCTGCTGCTCGGCAGCCTTCTGGGCTGCTTTCTCGGCGGCCGGGCCTCCACTGTTCTCCCGTGCGCCCTGACCGGGGGCGTCCTCGCCACTCGGATCGTCGCTGCCGGCATCGTCGCCCGTGACGTCGTCGTCGGCATCCGTCTCGTCAGGCTCGGTCTCGTCGGGCTCGGTCTCGTCGGGCTCCGTGCCATCAGGGACCGTGCCGTCGTCGGGGTCCGGAGCAGGAGCGGGCAGGGCCGGGGGTTCGTCGGCGGGAGCGGGCTGCGCCTCAGTGGGCACAGGCTGCGCGGGCGCAGGAACGTCATCCGGGACCACCGGCGTCGAGCTGTCCGACGGCGCTTCGGCCGGCGCCTCGATCGATTCCCCCGGAGTCACGACGGGGACCTGTCCCGCGTCGAGCGAGGCGATCAGGGCGTCGATGCGCGTGCTGATCACGGCAGCACGGTCCTCGGTGACGCTGCCATCGGTCCGGGCGCCGTCCACGCGGTCCTTCAGCCGCTGAGCCAGGACGACGGCGCCGTCGGCGTCACCGGCGGCGGCCGACGTGGCGATGGCTCGGACCTCCGCCTGGAAGTCCCCGGCCGTGCCGGCGTCCAGGGCCTCGTTCCCACAGGCGGTGAGGAGGAGCGCCGCGCCGACCAGGAGGGGCAGCATCTGCCTGCGGAGGGCGGTCATGGCTGCACGCTGTCGTAGAGTTCCTGCAATTTCTCGCCTGTCTCGCCGGGGACTACCGGCAGGGGTTCGATCCCGGATCCCGGCTCGGGAGCGGTCGTGATGGTGAAGGCCCACAGGGCGGCCGTCAGAAGCCCGATGACGAGCAGCGTGACCAGCCACGGGAGCACGTGCCGCCGGCGTCCGGAGGGACGGGCTCCGGCCGGCTGCCGCCGTGGGGCCGTAGGACCCCGGTCCGCCGGGTGGTGAACTGTCGCTGACACGCCCCGGGGGTCGGACACCGCGATAGCGGGAGCAGCGGGCTCGACCATCGGGCCGGGCACCGTGTCAGCCGCAGTCCGAGTAGCCGCCGTGGATGTCGCCGCCGTGCGGGCCGCGGTGTCCGACGCCGTAGGGGGTGCCGCACCCCCCGTCGCCGCCGTTCGGGACGCCACGCCACCGAAGGCTGCCGTCTCCGATGCCGCCGCGGCTGAGCGCGGCGTGGCGCCACCCGGAGGCATCGTCGTCGTGCGTGCCACACCGGCGGGCAGCATGACCGTGGCCGCGTTCGCGCGATCGTTCTGCGGGCCCATGGCCATCAGGGCCCGGACCACGCGGCCGGCGTCGGGCCGGTCGGCCGGCTCGTCGAGCATCATGGACACCAGGAGCGCCGAGAGGGCGGGGCCGGCCGAGTGCGGGATGGACGGGCTGCGGTGCAGACGCGCCAGGGCGGCTTCGACGCCGGTTCCGGGGAAGGCCCGCTCCCCCGTCAGGGCCTCGATCAGCACGAGGCCGAGGGAATAGATGTCCGAGGGCTGGCCCACGCCGTCGCCCCGTGTCTGTTCGGGACTGAAGTACGCGGCACTGCCGATCACCTGGCCCGTGGCGGTCATCCGGCTGCCGTCGAAGAAACGGGCGATGCCGAAGTCGGTGAGCAGGAAGCGGAAGACGCCGCTGTCCGCCTCCGCCGGCCGGGTCAGGACGTTCGAGGGTTTCAGGTCACGGTGCACGATCCCGCGGCCGTGGATGTACTGGAGGGTGCGGGCGAGGTCGAGCGCCAGGAGGCGGACGTCCTCGCTGTCGAGCGGACCGCCGGAGCGCAGCAGTACGCCCAGGTCCGGTCCGTCGACGAGTTCCATGACCAGGTAGGCGTTGTCCCCGGTGTCGTCGCCGCTGTCCATGTCCAGGACGCGGACCAGGCCTGGGTGGTCGAGCCCGGCGAGCATCCGCGCTTCCGCGGAGCCCCGTTCGATGCCGTCGGCGATGCCCGGCCGGAAGAGCTTGACGGCCACGTCCCGCTCGAGCCTCGTGTCCCGGGCCGAGAAGACCTCCGCCATCCCGCCGGTGCCGACCCGCTCCCCGAGGGCGTACCGCCCGGCCAGTGCCTGCTGCTCCAATGCCACCCGCTTCCACTACCCCGCTGTGCGGCTTCCGGGCATGCGCGATCCGCGCACGTCCGGGGATTTGATAAGCCGACTTTCCATCCAGTGTACGGGGCGTGCCGGGCCCGGGGGGAAGCGGTGTCGTCGTGCGCGCGGTCGGACCGGCGCGGCGCGGCGCGACATGCTGCCGATCCCGACCACGGCGCGGGCGATGCCCTGCGCGAACCCGCCGACGGCCTTTCCGATAAGGGCGCTACGACTGCTGCCCCTGGGCGATGTGGACGGGTTGGACGCCGGATGGCAGCCGCTGGGCTACCTCTTCCACGACGGGCGCATCGTCGAGGACATCATCGCCGAATGGGCGACCAGCCACACGGACCCGTTCCATCTGGAGCTGACCGGACCCGCCGGTGGAACCTTCATCCGGCGTGCAGCTTCCGGGGCGGATCCGCTCGAGATCGACGCCATCGACGCCTGCCGCATCCTCTCCGGCCGGGGAACCGCCGTGGGAGTGCTGCGACACCCGCTGCCGCTCTGAGAGCGCACAGGCCGACGGCGCCGCACCCGGATGGGTGCGGCGCCGCCGGACGCGGGTCCGGAAGGACCGATGTGATCAAGCGACGTTGTTCTCGTAGTCGCGGTCGCGGGTCTCCCGCGAGAACCAGAGCGCGATGAAGGTGGCGACGGCGGCCACGCTCAGGTAGGCGCCGACCAGCACGGTGCTTCCGTCCGCGGCCTGCCACAGCGCAACGGCGATGAAGGAGGCCGGGGCGGCTCCGATCATGCTCGACACGTTGTAGGCGACCGCCGAGCCCGTGTAGCGGACGTTGGCGGGGAAGAGCTCGGGCAGCACCGCGGCCATGGGGCCGAAGGTGAGTCCCATGAGGATGAAGCCGATGATCAGCAGCGCCATGGCACCCACGGTCCCCGCGCCGAACAGGGGTGCCCACAGGAGCCCGAAGACCGCGATGCCCACGGTGGTCGCGAGGAGCATCTTGCGGCGACCGAAGCGCTCGGCCAGCGGGCCGGAGACGAGCGTGAAGATACCGAAGAACACGACGCCGAGGATCAGCATCCAGAGGAAGTCGGTGCGGTCCATACCCAGGCCGGGCACGAACGCCGCGGCCTGCGCGTCGGTGAACTCCTTGCCGGTGGCTTCCGCCCTGGCCCGCGCCTGCTCCACGCTCGACGGCGCAGTCCCGTACGTCAGGGTGAAGGCGGTCATGAAGTAGAAGAGCACGTAGGTCGCGAACATGATGAACGTGCCGAGGATCAGGGCACGCCAGTGCAGGCGGAACGTGGTGCCGAGCGGCACCTTCACGACCTTGCCCTCGGTCTGGACCTTCTGGAAGGACGCGCTCTCGATGAGCTTGAGCCGCACGTAGAGGCCGATGATCACCATGACCGCACTCAGCAGGAACGGCACGCGCCAGCCCCACTCGAGGAAGTCCTCCGGGCTGAGGACTGTGCTCAGCAGGACGAACAGGAGGTTGGCCAGGATGAAGCCGATGGGTGCGCCGAGCTGCGGGAACGTCCCGTAGATGGCCCGCTTGCCCTCGGGGGCGTTCTCGGTGGCCAGGAGGGCCGCGCCGCTCCACTCGCCACCCAGCGCGAGGCCCTGGAGGAAGCGCAGCACCACGAGCAGCAGCGGGGCGAGGAACACCCATCCGTCATTGGTCGCCGCCGGTAGCAGGCCGATGAGGAAGGTCGCGATGCCCATGGTGAGCAGTGAGGCCACGAGGGTGGCCTTGCGGCCGATCTTGTCACCGAAGTGGCCGAAGACGACGGAGCCCAGGGGCCGGGCGACGAACGCGACGCCGAAGACGGCGAAGGAGCTGAGCAGCTGGTTCGCGGAGGTCTGGTTCGGGAAGAACAGGGCGGGGAACACCAGGACGGCGGCCGTGGCGTAGATGTAGAAGTCGTAGAACTCGATCGTCGTTCCGATGAGGCTGGCGAAGATCACCTTGCCCCGCGAGTTCAGCGGCTTGGTGGTTCCGCCGGCACTGGCGGACGTGGAGGAGGTCATGGGCGTCGGCTTTCTTGAAACGAGGCGCCTCCGCGGGAGCCCGGAGCCCCCGCAGCACGGCGTCCGTGCAACAGATGAATGCCAACATCTGACCACCGGCGTCCATCAGGTGGATAAGCCTGTCCACCATCTGGACACCGGGAACCCGATCCCCGGCCCGGACCCGAGGGTCAGATGTGCACGTGCAGGCGGCGTGCCGCCTCGGAGATGGACCCCGTCAGCGACGGGTACACAGTGAACGTGTTGGCGACGTCGTCCACGTGCAGCTTCTTCGTCACCGCGAGTGCCAAGGGGAAGATGAGTTCGGACGCGCGGGGGCCGACGACGACGCCCCCGATGACCGTGCCGGAGCCCTTGCGGGAGATCACCTTCACGAAGCCGTCCTTGACGTTCATCATCTTGGCCCGCGCGTTGGTGTGCAAGGAGAGCTTGACGATGTCCCCCTGGTACCGGCCGGACTCGATGTCCTCCTCCGTCACGCCCACGGTGGCGATCTCCGGTGAGGTGAAGATGTTCGAGGCGACCTGCTTGAGCTTGATGGGGCTCACGGAATCCCCCATGAGGTGGGCGATGGCGATCCGGCCCTGCATCGCCGCCACCGAGGCGAGCGCGAAGACCCCCGTGCAGTCGCCGGCCGCGTATACGTTGGGCGCCGTGGTGCGGGAGACGCCATCCACGGTGATGTGCCCGGACTCGTTGACGGCGACGCCGGCCTCCTCGAGGCCGATGCCGCCGGTGTTGGGGACCGCGCCGACCGCGACGAGGCAGTGGCTGCCCTCCACCGTCCGGCCGTCCGCCAGGCGCACGAGGACGCCGTCGTCCGTGCGGTCCACCGCCTCGGCGCGGGACTTGGACAGGACGGTCATGCCTCGGTCCTTGAACACGCCCTCGAGGACCTCGGCGGCGTCGGCGTCCTCGCCCGGCAGCACGCGGTCCCGGCTGGAGATCAAAGTGACCTTGGAGCCCAGCCCGTTGTAGGCGCTGGCGAACTCCGCCCCGGTGACGCCGGACCCGACGACGATCAGGTGGTCCGGGATCTCCCGGAGGTTGTAGAGCTGCGTCCAGTTGAAGATGCGTTCACCATCGGGCATGGCGCTCGGCAGCTCGCGCGGCGTGGCACCGACCGCGAGGAGCACGGCGTCGGCCTCGACGATGCTCGTCTCTCCACCGGACTGGACCTCGAGGCGGTGGTCGTCGAGCAGCTTCCCCGTACCGATGATGACCCGCACGCCGAGGCGCTCCAGAGTGGCGCGGATGTCGGAGGACTGCTCGACGGCGAGCTTCAGGAGCCGCTGGTTGACCTTGTCCAGGTCCGCGTAGACCTTGCTGTCCTCGGAGAACCGGACGCCGAGTCCGCTCGCGTCCGTGAAGCGCGTCATGGTGTCCGCCGTCGCGATGAGGGTCTTGGACGGCACGACGTCCGTGAGGACCGCCGACCCGCCGAGGCCCTGGCGCTCCACGACGGTGACGTTCGCGCCGAGCGACGCGGCGACCAGCGCCGCTTCGTAGCCGCCGGGGCCGCCGCCCAGGATCGCGAGACGCAGTGAACTGAAATCGAGTTGGTTGGTCACCGCCCCATCATCGCGCATGCCACTGACGCGCGGGAAATAGAGGGTAAGTTGTAGCGGTGACTTCTGATCCCTTTGACCTGGCCCGCGACGCTGCCGGCCACATCGCCCGCGCCACCGGCATCGACCGGCATGACACCGCGCTCGTCCTCGGCTCCGGCTGGGGGGAGGCCGCCGAGCTCATCGGCGAGACCACCCACACCCTCGATGCCGCGGACATCCCCGGCTTCTCGGCCCCCGCCGTCGTCGGCCACACCGGCACCATCCGCTCCGTCCTCACGCCGGCCGGCAAGCGCGCGCTGGTCCTCGGCGCCCGCACCCATTTCTACGAGGGCAAGGGCGTGCGGGCCGTGGTGCACGGCGTCCGCACCGCGGCCGCGACGGGCGCGACGACGATGATCCTCACCAACGGCTGCGGCGGCCTGCAGGAGCACTGGAAGCCGGGCACGCCGGTGCTGATCAGCGACCACATCAACCTGACGGCGTCCTCGCCGCTCGAGGGTGCAACCTTCGTGGACCTCACGGACCTGTACTCCCCGCGATTGCGCGACCTCGCCCGCCAGGTGGACCCCACCCTCGAGGAGGGCGTGTACGCGCAGTTCACCGGACCCCACTACGAGACGCCGGCCGAGGTCCGGTACGCCAAGCGCATCGGCGCCGACCTCGTGGGCATGTCCACGGCGCTCGAGGCCATCGCGGCCCGGCACGCCGGCATGGAGGTCTTCGGCCTCTCGCTCGTGACGAACCTCGCGGCCGGGATCAGCCCCGTCCCGCTCAGCCACACCGAGGTGCTCGAGGCCGGCCAGGCGGCCGGGCCCCGCATCTCCCGCCTGCTCGCCGACATCGTCGCCGCGCTCTAGCCGCACCCCGGCCCGGCGCCGCCACCGCAGCACCGCCGCCGCTCCCCCGCCTTCGATCCACCCACGTAAGGGACCCGCATGACCACCCCCGCCCTGGACACCCTCCTCGCCGCCGCCGACGCCTGGGCGGCCACCGACCCGGATCCGCGGACGGCGGAGGAACTCAGGACCCTGACCGGACTCGTGCGGTCCGGCGACGCCGCCGCGGAGCAGGAGCTGCAGGACAGCTTCTCGGGTCCGCTCCTGTTCGGCACCGCCGGGCTGCGGGCGGCCCTCGGTGCGGGCCCCAACCGCATGAACCGCGTGGTGGTCCGCCGGGCCGCCGCGGGGGTCGCCGCCCATGCGCTGGACCTCGCGGCCGAAGCCTACGCGCCCCGCGCCGTCGTCGGCTTCGATGCCCGCCACAACTCGCGCATCTTCGCCGAGGAGACCGCGGCCATCCTCACCGCCGCCGGGATCGAGACGTTCCTCATGCCCCGCGAGCTGCCGACGCCGGTGCTCGCCTACGCCATCCGTGCCCTCGGGTGCGAGGTGGGCATCATGGTCACCGCGAGCCACAACCCGCCGCAGGACAACGGGTACAAGGTCTACCTCGGCGGGCGCGCCGTGGAGGAGGACGCCCGCGGCGTCCAGATCGTGGCCCCGCACGACGCCGGGATCGCCGCCCGCATCGACGCCGTCCGGGACACCCCGCTCGCGGCCTCCGGCTGGACGATCCTCCCGGACGCCATCGAGACCGACTACGTGGACGCCGTCGCAGCCCTCGCCGATCCGGCCCTGACGGAGCGGGACCTGAAGATCGTCCTCACGCCGCTGCACGGGGTGGGCGGCCGGGCCGCCCGGGCGGTACTGGCGGCCGCCGGGTTCGACGACGTCACCGTCGTCGAACGCCAGGCCGAGCCGGACCCCGACTTCCCCACCGTCGCGTTCCCCAATCCCGAGGAACCCGGCGCCCTGGACCTCGCCCTCGAGACCGCGGCGCAGGTCGGTGCGGACCTCGTGATCGCCAACGACCCCGACGCCGACCGCGTGGCCCTCGCGGCACGCGAACCCTCCACCGGTGCATGGCGCATGCTGCGCGGCGACGAGGTGGGCACGCTGCTCGGCCTGCACCTCGCGGCCCGCTTCGCAAGGGGGACGGCCGCCGACGGGGCCGCCGGCGCCGCCCGGACCCGGGTCTTCGCGAACTCGATCGTCTCCTCCCGCCTGCTCGGCAGGATCGCCGCGGCCTCCGGCATCGATCACGAGCAGACCCTGACCGGCTTCAAGTGGATCGCCCGCGTCCATGACCTCTCCTTCGGGTACGAGGAGGCCCTCGGCTACTGCGTGGCCCCGGAGCTGGTGCGGGACAAGGACGGCATCTCCGCCGGGCTGCTGCTCGCCGAACTCGCCGCCGCGACCAAGGCCGCCGGCCGCACCCTCTTCGACCTGCTCGACGACGCCTTCCTGGTGCACGGCCTGCACGCCGCGGACCAGCTCTCGGTCCGCGTGGAGAGCCTCGGCCTGCTCGGCGCCATGATGGGCCGGCTCCGGGAGAACCCGCCGTCGTCCTTCGCCGGCTCCGCCGTCGGCGTCGCCGAGGACCTCGCCCGGGGTTCGGCGCACCTGCCGCCCACCGACGGGCTCCTCTACCTCACGCAGGACCGGACGCGCGTCATCATCCGGCCCAGCGGCACGGAGCCGAAGCTCAAGTGCTACCTCGAGGTGGTGGAGCCGGTCGGGTCCGCGAGCGGCCTCGGGGACGCGAAGGAGACCGCCCGCGTGCGCCTCGAGGCGGTCAAGCACGACGTCGCCGGGGCCCTCGGCCTCTGACCCCTGGCCCGGACGGCAGGAAAGACCGGTCCTGGCGCGGATCCCGGCCATTCCTGCCCCCGCGGCGGCGGGCTCGACGGTGCGGACATGGAAAGATGGGGAGCATGCCTAACGACGTATCCCTCGCCTCCTACATCGACCACACCCTGCTGAAGCCCGAGGCAGACCGTGAGCAGATCCTCACCGTCTGCCGCGAGGCGGTCGAGTACTCGTTCAAGTCCGTCTGCGTGAACCCCGTCTGGGTCAGCACCGTGCGCACGGCGGTGAAGGACACCGGTGTCCTCACCTGCTCCGTCATCGGGTTCCCCCTCGGCGCCACCACCACCGAGGTCAAGGTCTTCGAGGCCCAGGGCGCAGTGGCCGACGGCGCCGACGAGATCGACATGGTCATCAACATCGCGGCCGCGCGCGCCGGGGACCGAGACCTCCTCGTCCAGGACATCCTCGCCGTCGCGGAGGCCGTCCACGAGCACGGTGCCATCCTCAAGGTCATCATCGAGACCTCCCTGCTCACGGACGAGCAGAAGGTGCTCGCCTGCGAGGCCGCCGTCGAGGCGGGCGCTGACTTCGTGAAGACGTCCACCGGCTTCAACGGCGGCGGCGCCACGGTCGAGGACGTCGCCCTCATGCGGAAGACCGTGGGCCCGGACCTCGGGGTGAAGGCGTCGGGCGGCGTGCGGTCCCTCGAGGATGCGCGCACCATGATCGACGCCGGCGCAACGCGTATCGGGGCGAGCTCGGGAGTCGCTATCGTTAAGGGTGAACAGGGCGCATCGGGCTACTGACCACCAGGAGCCCGGCCCGCGGCCCCCGCAGCAGATCCACCAGCACACCCAGCAGTAGACCCGGCACGCACGAACGCAGTCAAGGAGACCCAATGTCACACGAAGCCAACGTCGAGAAGCAGCCCTCCCACGCCGGCGAAGGCCACCTCGTCGAGAACGTCGTAGTGTTCGTGCTCATCTTCGGCGCCTTCCTGCTGGGCATCTACCTGCTCAACTGGCTGACCCTCGACACCGTCTGGCCGATGACCGCCATCGTGGTCCTCGCCTTCCTCGCGTTCTTCATCCCGCAGGGGATCCTGGGCCGCTCGGACACCGGCTACAACCTCGCCGAGGGCAAGCAGACGGACGAGAAGGAGACCTCCGCGGGCGTCAGCTCGTAACGACCGCGCAGATCCACGCATTCCGTGGGAAGGCCGCCCCTCCGGGGGCGGCCTTCCCGCGTTTCCCGCCCGTGATCCCGCCCACGCCGGTCCGGGATCCGCCTACGCGGTGAACACCGCGTCGAGCACGTTCTTCGCCCAGTCCAGGATCTCGGCGTCCACGAGGTCCCGGCCGCCGATCCTCGCGGTCTTCGGCTTCGGGACCAGCACCGCGTTGAGCGCAGGCTTCACCGCGGCCCCCGGGTACATCCGCGTGAGGCGCATCTGCTTGGACTCCGGCAGTTCGGCCGGGGCGAACTTGATGAAGTTGCCCTGCAGCGCCACGTCCGTGAGGCCCAGGGCCCGGGCGGACACCCGGAAGCGCGCCACGGAGATGAGGTTCTCCACGGCCGCCGGCGGCTCCCCGTAGCGGTCCTTGAGTTCGGCGACGACGGCGTCGATCGCCTCGTCCGTGATGGCGGAGGCCAGCTTCCGGTAGGCCTCGAGGCGGAGCCTCTCCCCCGGCACGTAGTCGTGCGGCAGATGCGCGTTGATCGGCAGTTCGATCTTCATCTCCGCCGCCTTCTCCTCGGCCTCGCCGCGGAAGTTCGCGACGGCCTCGCCGACCAGCCGGATGTAGAGGTCGAACCCGACGCCCTGGATGTGCCCGGACTGCTCGCCGCCCAGCATGTTGCCGGCACCGCGGATCTCGAGGTCCTTCATGGCCAGCTGCATGCCCGCGCCGAGTTCGTTGTGGGACGCCACGGCCTTCAGTCGCTCGAGGGCCACCTCGCCGAGCGGCTTCTCCGACGGGTACAGGAAGTAGGCGTAGGCCCGCTCCCGTCCACGGCCCACCCGGCCTCGGAGCTGGTGCAGCTGGGACAGCCCGTAGGAGTCGGCGCGGTCCACGATCAGCGTGTTCGCGTTGGAGATGTCCAGGCCCGTCTCGATGATCGTGGTGCAGACCAGGACGTCGAACCGCTTCTCCCAGAAGTCCACGATGATCTGCTCGAGCCGGGACTCCGTCATCTGGCCGTGGGCGACGGCGACACGCGCCTCGGGCACGAGCTCCCGGAGCTGCGCGGCCGTGCGGTCGATCGACGAGACACGGTTGTGCACGAAGAACACCTGGCCCTCGCGCATGAGTTCGCGCCGGATGGCGGCGGAGGCCTGCTTGTTGGTGTAGGGCCCCACGTAGGTGAGGACCGGGTGGCGCTCCTCCGGGGGTGTGGCGAGCGTGGAGGTCTCGCGGATGCCGGTCAGGGACATCTCGAGCGTGCGCGGGATGGGGGTGGCGCTCATCGCGAGGACGTCCACGTTGGTGCGCATCTTCTTCAGCGCCTCCTTGTGTTCGACGCCGAAGCGCTGCTCCTCGTCCACGATCACGAGCCCGAGGTCCTTGAAGGCGATCTCCTTCGACAGCAGGCGGTGCGTGCCGATGACGACGTCGACCGCCCCCGAGGTGAGGCCCGCCGCCGTCTCACGCGATTCCTTGGCCGTCTGGAACCGTGAGAGCGCGCGCACGCGTACCGGGAAGCCGGAGAACCGCTCCGAGAAGGTCTCGAAGTGCTGCTGCACCAGGAGCGTGGTGGGCACGAGCACCGCCACCTGCTTGCCGTCCTGCACGGCCTTGAACGCGGCGCGGACGGCGATCTCCGTCTTGCCGTAGCCGACGTCGCCGGAGACCAGCCGGTCCATGGGGACCTCGCGCTCCATGTCCGCCTTGACCTCGTTGATGGTGGTCAGCTGGTCGGGCGTCTCGACGTACGGGAACGCCTCCTCCAGCTCGCGCTGCCAGGGGGTGTCGGGGCCGAAGGCGTAGCCCTTGGACGCCATGCGGGCGGAGTAGAGCCGGATGAGTTCGCCGGCGATCTCCTTGACGGCCTTGCGGGCCTGGTTCTTGGTCTTGCTCCAGTCGGAGCCGCCCATCTTGCTCAGCGCGGGGGCGTCCCCGCCCACGTAGCGGGTCACCTGGTCCAGCTGGTCCGTGGGCACGAACAGGCGGTCCCCGGGGGCCCCGCGCTTGGACGGCGCGTACTCGAGCACGAGGTATTCGCGCGTGGTCCGGGTGGGCCCCGCCCCGGTGGAGCGCTGCAGCAGCTCGACGAACTTCGCGACGCCGTGCTGCTCGTGCACCACGAAGTCGCCTTCCTTGAGCTGCAGGGGGTCGACGGCGTTGCGGCGCCGCGAGGGCATCTTGCGCATGTCGCGGGTCCCGGAGGCGCTCGTGCGGCCGAGGAGATCGGCCTCGGTGAGCAGCCCCAGCTTGAGCCCGTCCACCACGAAGCCCCGGCCCGCGCACGCCGTCGTGATCTCGATGATGCCCGGTTGCGGCGCGGCGTCGAGGGAGTCGACGCGGCTCGTCGGGATGTCGTTGTCGTGAAAGAGCTCCGCGAGGCGCTGCGCCGGGCCGGGGCCCTCCGTGGCGACGACGACGCGCCACTGGTCGCGGACCCGCCCGCCGATGAAGTCCATCATCTCGGCGACGTCGCCCTGGTAGCCGCGCGGTTCGCGGGCATGCAGCGTGAAGCTGTCGACGTCGGCCAGCTCCTCATCGGCCCCGAAGGACGTGATGCCCCACCAGGCCACCGCGTGGGCGAGCGCCGTGGCCCGCGTGTCGGCGAGGGACCGGAAGCTCGCCTCCTGCAGGTCGGCGCCCAGGGCGCCGCCGAGGTCCAGCGGTGCGGCGCCGCCGTCGGACGCCGTGGACCACGCGGCCGCGAGGAACTCCTCGTTCGTGGCGGCAAGGTCGTGCGCACGGGTGCGGACCTTCTCCGGCTCGAGGACGACGGCGATCGAGCCGGCCGGCAGTTCGCCCATGAACGGCACCATGGCGTCCACGAGCACGGGGGCGAGGGACTCCATGCCCTCGACGGCGATCCCGCCGGCGATCTTCTCCAGCATGGACGCCGCCGCCGGCAGCTCGGACTGCAGCTTCGCGGCCCGGGACATCACCGACGGCGTGATGAGGATCTCGCGGCACGGTGGGGCGTACAGGGCGGTCGGCGGCTCACCCGAGGTGAGGGAGCGCTGGTCGGCGACGGCGAACCAGCGCATCTGGTCCACCTCGTCGCCGAAGAAGTCCACGCGGACCGGGTGGTCCTCGGTGGGCGGGAAGACGTCGATGATGCCGCCGCGGACGGCGAACTCCCCGCGGTGCGTGACCATGTCCACGCGCGCGTACGCGGCGTCGGAGAGGGCACGGACGACGTCGGAGAACGCGACCTCGTCGCCGACCTTCAGCGATACCGGTTCGAGGTCGCCGAGCCCCGCGACGAGCGGCTGCACGACGGCGCGGATGGGCGCGGTGATGACCCGCACGGGGTTCCCCTCCGGGTGGGCCAGCCGGCGCAGCACGGACAGGCGCCGGCCCACGGTGTCGGAGCGCGGCGAGAGCCGCTCGTGGGGCAGGGTCTCCCAGCTGGGGAACTCCTCGATGGCGCTCTCCGGCAGGTAGCTGCGCAGCGCGGCCGCCAGGTCCTCCGCCTCCCGACCCGTCGCGGTGATCGCCAGGACCACCGGCTCGGCACTGCCGGCATCTCCCGGAGAGGCCGGGACGGCGTCCAGGCCGTCGACCATCTCGGCGATCAGGGGCGCGCGCATCCCGGCGGGAGCCCCGATCTGCAGGTCGGGGCTCCGCTCCTCGACCGGGCGTGACGCGTTGGTCAGCACGCGCGCATAGGACGCATCCTCGGCGAGCGCTGCGCGCAATCCGTTCAGGCTCATCTGGTGGGACTCCTCGGGCAACGGGGGTGGAGAACGGGGTGACGACAGCACGAAAGCCCGGAAACAAGACGCGTTCCCGGGGATGCTTCCACATTACCAAGCCCCGCCGACGCTCCCCGTGGCGTGTAATCGGCGGCACACCGGGCGAGGCCAGGCCGTAGGATTGCGGGAGACCCCTGACCTGCCGCCCCGCGGCACCACCTGTGCATCCTTCGGAGGAACCATGGCATTGAACGCGTCCACCACGCTCCCCTACGACACCCGGACGGTGCTCGGCGTCTTCACGGACGAGGGCTTCGTGCGCCACATGAGCGAGTACGTCGGCGGCACCCTCGAGTCCCTCACGGTCGACGGCGACACCTCCGGTCCCTTCACCCTGACGGCCGTCCGCACCATGCCCACCGACCGGCTCCCGGACATGGCCCGCAAGTTCGTCGGAGAGACCCTCTCCGTCACGCAGACCGAGCAGTGGAGCGCGCCGTCCGCGGACGGCTCACGCGAGGCGAAGCTCGAGATGACGGTCGCGGGCGTCCCGCTGAACGTCGCCGCCGTCCAGCGCCTGATCACCCAGGGCACGGACACCGTCGTCGACCTGCAGGGCAACGTCACCTCGTCCATCCCGTTCCTCGGGGGCAAGATCGCAGGCGCCGCCGAGCCGATGATCGGCAAGGCGCTGAACGTCCAGGCCGTCGAGGCCCGGAAATGGCTCGCGAACCGCTGACCGCGGCCACGCCACCCGCACCCTCCCCGTCGACCCGAGAGTTCCGCGCACGCCATGCACCTGCCCACGCCCCTCGCCCTCATCCTGATCCTCGCCGGCGTCTGGACGCTCGTCGTCTGGCCGCCGTTCCTGCGGCGCATCCTCAAGGACCCGCGCGCCCGTGACGAGAACGGAGCCGCCACGCGGTTCCTCACCGTGCACATGATGCTCATCTCCACGTCGATGATCCTCGGCGCGGCGACCGCCGTCATCGGCGTCCGCGCCCTGGTCGCCTAGCGGCACCCGCCGCAGCCCGCCCCACCCAGGAGACCCCATGGCCCACGACGAGTCCCCGAAGCCAGCCGGCTCCCACCCGGTGATCCTGCAGCGCTCCAGCTATCCCGAGTACCTGCGCATCTCGGAGATCCTCCGCAAGGAGACCGTCGGCGGCATCCTGCTGCTGATCGCCGCGAGCCTCGCGATCATCTGGGCCAACTCCCCGTTCTCCGACTCCTACTTCGCCATCCGCGATGCCGAGTTCGGCTACGAGCCGTGGCACCTGAAGCTCTCCGTCGGCCAGTGGGCGTCGGACGGCCTCCTGGCGGTGTTCTTCTTCCTCACGGGACTCGAGCTCAAGCGCGAGTTCGTCGCCGGTGACCTCCGGCGGATCAGCCGCGCGATCGTCCCCGTGGCGGCGGCCTTCGGCGGCGTCGTCGTGCCCGCGCTGATCTACACGGCCGTCAACCTGTCCTCCCCGGACACCCTGCGCGGCTGGGCCATCCCCACCGCGACGGACATCGCCTTCGCGCTGGCCGTGCTCGCGGTGATCAGCTCGCACCTGCCCGGGGCCCTGCGCATCTTCCTGCTGACCCTCGCGGTGGTCGACGACCTCATCGCGATCGCGATCATCGCGTTCTTCTACTCGGAGGACGTCAGCTTCGTCTTCCTGCTGTGGATGCTCCTGCCGCTCGGGCTGTTCGCGCTGCTCGCGCAGCGCCTGCCCAAGTTCTTCGGCAGCACAACGCGCGGCCCGTGGCTGATCCTCCTGCCCCTCGGCATCGCCACCTGGGCCCTGATGCACGCGTCGGGCGTCCACGCGACGGTTGCGGGTGTGCTGCTCGGTTTCTGCGTCCCCGTCCTGCGCAGGTCCGGCGGGAAGACCGTGCTGCCCCGCCCGGACAAGCCCGGCCTGGCCGAGGTGCTGGAACACCGCTTCCGTCCGCTCTCCACCGGTTTCGCCGTCCCGGTCTTCGCCTTCTTCTCGGCGGGTGTGGCGATCGGCGGTGCCGCGGGGTTCGCTTCGGCGGTCACCGATCCGGTGTTCATCGGGATCGTGCTCGGCCTCGTCCTCGGCAAGCCCATCGGCGTCCTGCTGACCACGTTCGTCGTCACGAAGCTGACCCGCGCCAACCTCGACCCCGGGCTGAGCTGGTGGGACCTGCTGGGCGTCGGGATCCTCGCCGGTGTGGGCTTCACGGTCTCGCTGCTGGTGAACGATCTGAGCTTCGGCGCGGGCAGCGAGCACGACGACCACGCGAAGGTCGCCATCCTCGCCGCGTCCGTGCTGGCGGCGCTCCTGGCGAGCGTGGTGCTACGCGCCCGCAACAAGCGCTACCGGCGGATCGACGAGGAGGAGAAGGTGGACTCCGACGCCGACGGCATCCCGGACGTCTTCGAGGAGCGCGGCAACTAGGATCGGTCCATGACGGACACCGGCGGGTCGGGGGAACGGGAGGACCGCCCCGGGGCGGGGCGGTCCCGGAACCGCCGCCGGCGCATCATCCTCAGCGAGCTCGCCCTCACCGTCACCTTCACCCTCGCCGTCGGACTGGGCCTCGCCCAGCGCGACGCCCTCGACTCGACGGCCCTCTTCCTCGCGGGGTGGGCCCTCAATCTCGTGGTCCTGGTGCTGTGCTGCACGCTGCCGTGGTCCAGGATCTCCGGCCGCTGGGTCATCCTGATGCCGCTCCTGGACTTCGTGGCCATCGGCCTGGCCCGGGCGGCCGCGGGCGACGCCCTCTCCGGCGTCGGCCTGCTGGCAGCCTTCCCCGTGGTGTGGATCGCTGCATCCCGGGTGCGGACGGCCGCGGCCGTCGCCATCACCGTCCTCGCCTCCCTGGCGATCATCTGGTTCCCGGTCCTCGCCCAGCCGGGCCCGGTGACCCTCGACACCGTCGTGGACCCGATCCTGCTACCGATCATGCTCACCGGCCTGGCCTGGTTCGTCAGCGAGCTGACGAAGGACAACCGCCGGCGGCAGGCGGCCCTCCAGGCCTCGCAGGCCGCGCTGCGGGACAGCGTGGAGGCCGGGCGGGCACGCGAGAGACTGCTCGGGACCGTGCTGGACACCGTGAGCGTGGGGGTGCTGGCGGTCGACGCCCACGGTCACGACATCCTCATGAACGCCCGGCAGCGGGAGGGCCACGCCGCTGCGGCGCCACCGGGCAACGACGATCCCACCGAGGCCGAGCTGCTGATCTTCGGCGAGGACAGGGTCACGCCCGTCCCGCCGGAACGGCGCCCCGTCCTCCGCGCGGTCGGCGGCGAGGATCTCGACGGCGAACAGGTGTGGGTGGGGACGGGTCGGTCCCAGCGCGCCCTCAGCATCTCCTCGCGGTCCATGCACGACGACGAGGGCGCGTTCACAGGGACCGTCGTGTCCTTCAACGACGTCACCGAGCTGCTGCGCGCCCTGCACGCCAAGGACGATTTCCTCTCCAACGTCTCCCACGAGTTCCGGACGCCCCTGACGTCGATCCTCGGCTACCTGGAGCTCACCGTGGAGCGCCGCGGGAGCCTGCCCGAGGACGTGACCGGCTTCGTCCAGGTGGCGCGGCGCAACGCCCTGCGCCTGGAGCGGCTCGTGGAGGACCTGCTCGCGATCAACGCGGGGACGTTCCAGGTGCACCCCGTCCCCACCGACGTCGGCAGGATCCTGGCGGAGGCGGCGTCGTCGGGCCTGGTGCGGGCCACCCGCGCGGGAGTGCAGCTCGTGAACCGTGCGCCGGCGGGCCTGCCGGCCGTGGCCGACCCGGTGCGGCTCGCGCAGGCCGTGGACAACCTGCTCAGCAATGCGGTCAAGTACAACCGGCGCGGCGGCAGCATCACGCTCGACGCCTCCGTCGGCGAGGACGGCCTGACGGTCCGGGTGGAGGACACCGGGATCGGCATCGAGGCCGAGGAGCTGCACCAGGTCTTCGACCGGTTCTTCAGGTCCTCGTCGGTCCGCTCGTCCTCCGTGCCGGGGGTGGGGCTGGGCCTGCTGATCACACGGAGCATCGTGAACGAGCACGGCGGGTCCATCACCGTGACGAGCGAGCCGGGCGTGGGGACCTGCTTCAGCATGACCATCCCCCAGCCGGCGCCCTCGGCTGGTTAGGCGTTGGCCGCCAGGAGGGACTCCTCGAGGGCCACCCACGCGAGCATGGCGCACTTCACCCGGGCCGGGAAGCGGGAGACGCCGGAGAACGCGGCGGCGTCGCCGAGCACCTCTTCGTCCGCCTCGATCCTGCCGCGCGAGCGCATGACCTCGCGGAAGCTGTCCACGAGGCCGATCACCTCGTCCCGCGGCAGCCCCTGCACCAGGTCGGTCAGCACGGAGGCCGAGGCCATGGAGATGGCGCACCCGGCGCCGTCCCAGCTCACAGCGGTCACGGCGCCGTCGGCCACGCCCGCGCGCAGGGTGATCTCGTCGCCGCACACCGGGTTGAGCTGGTGGGACTCGCCCACGCGGCCCACGCCGTCGTGCTCGCGCAGCGGCGAACCGTGCCGCGCCTTGGCGTGGTCGAGGATGATCTGCTGGTACAGCTGTTCGAGGCCCGTGCTCATCGGTGTGCTCCAAAGAAGGGACGGACCAGCGCGACGGCGTCCAGGAAGGCGTCCACCTCGTCCGTCGTCGTATACAGGTAGGTGCTCGCGCGGGTGGTCGCGGTGAGCCCGAGGCGACGGTGCAGCGGCTGCGCGCAGTGGTGGCCCACGCGCACCGCGATGCCCTTGTCGTCGAGGAACTGCCCCACGTCGTGGGCGTGCACACCGTCCACGTCGAAGGACGCCAGTCCGATGCGGGGGCGGCCGGCGTCCGGGCCGAGGACGCGGATGCCCTCGATGGCGCCGAGTCCCCGCACGAGGCGCGCGCCCAGTGTCTCCTCCCAGGCCTCGATGCGCTCCATGCCGGTCTCGGCGAGGTAGTTCGCTGCGGCGCCGAGGGCGATGGCCTGGGAGATGCGCTGGGTGCCGGCCTCGAAGCGGTTCGGGGAGGGCAGGTACTCCGCCCGCTCCATCGTCACGGTGGTGATCATCGAGCCGCCCGTCAGGAAGGGCGGCAGGGCGTTGAGCAGTTCGGCGCGGCCGTAGAGCGCCCCGATGCCGGTGGGCCCGAGCATCTTGTGGCCGGAGAACACGAGGAAGTCGACGTCCAGGGCCTTCACGTCCACGGGCAGGTGCGGCACGGACTGGCAGGCGTCCAGCAGGGTGAGGGCACCCACACCCTGCGCGAGCCGCACGAGGCGGGCCACCGGATTGATGGTGCCGAGGACGTTCGAGGCATGGGAGAAGGCCACGAGCTTCGTGGCGGGCGTGATGACGGCCGCGGCCTCCTCGAGGCGCAGCGTGCCGTCGTCGGCCACGGGGATGAAGCGGAGCTCGGCGCCGGTGCGGGCCGCGAGCTCCTGCCAGGGGATCAGGTTGGCGTGGTGTTCCATCTCCGTGACCACGATCCGGTCCCCGGGGCCGAGGGCGAAGCGGCGCGCCGCCTCTCCCCCGCGCCCGAGGCTCGCGTTGGACATCGCGTAGGCCACGAGGTTGATGCCCTCGGTGGCGTTGGAGGTCCAGACCAGCTCGTCCGTCCGTGCGCCGATGAACCGGGCGACGGCGGCGCGGGCGTCCTCGTAGGCGTCGGTGGCGTCCACGGCGAGCGAGTGGGACCCGCGGTGCACGGCCGCGTTGCGTTGCTCGTAGAACTCCTGCTCCGCCTCCAGCACGCTCACCGGGTTCTGGGAGGTGGCGCCGGAGTCGAGGTAGATGAGCGGCTTGCCGTTGACCTCGGTGCCGAGGATCGGGAAGTCGTTGCGGATGCGGTGCACCTCGGCGTCGGTCAGCACGGCGTCGGACGGGGTGAGCGTGACGGGTGTGTCGACCACGGGCACTTCGGACTCCTCGGATCAGGCGGCCGACGGATCAGCCGGCAGACCTCACGCCAATTACGCAAGGCTTCTCTGCTGTAATCCTGCCACTCCGGGCGCCCCGGGGCACCCCAGTGCTGCCTAAGTCGGGACGGTCAGCGGGTGGGCCGCCCCGGCAGCGAGGACGGGACCGCATTCGGCTGCTGCAGGACCTCGCGCCGGCTGATGCCCAGCTTCGCGAAGATGCGGTACAGGTGCCCCTCGACGGTGCGCGTGGAGATCCCCCGGATCTCCGCGATCTCCCGGTTGGTGTGCCCTTCGGCGACCAGCTTCACGATCACCTGCTCCCCGCGCGTCAACCTGGCCCCGTGGGCCGGCGGCGCGCCGCCGCCGCCGGGCACCACGCGGAGTTCCGTGCGCAGGGCCGCCAGCTGCCGGTCGATGCCGCGGGCCGTCGCACCGGCCGGTCCCACCAGCGCGGCCTCCTCCAAGCACCGGACTGCCAGCGGCAGGAACCCCCGTTGCCGGGACGCCTCGCTCTCGATCACGAGCGTGTCGCGGTCGCCGGCCGCGGCCGCGTCGGCGAAGCGGTGCAGGCAGCGGCCCGGCTCGCCATCGAACGCCCGGGTCACCTCCGCAAGGGGCCGCAGCGCCGATCTGTCCCCGAGCACCGCCGCATGGTCGAGGGCGGTGGCGGCCACCAGCAGCGAGCGCCGGTCCTGGGCCCGGGCGGCGATCGACCGGAGGCGCGGCACGGCGTCCTCCTCGCCTAGGTAGCCCAGCGCGGCCACGACGTGGGCGTCCCCCATGCGGCGGGCGACGGCGTCGGATCCGCCCGTCAGCGGCCCGCGGGCGTCGATGAGGGCCCGGGCGTCCGGCTCGTCGCCGGAACGCGCGCAGGCGTAGGCCGCGGCACCGGAGACCCAGTCGAGGAGGTGCAGGGCGTCGCTGTCGCGGAAGGCCTCGACGGCCAGGAGTAGGTGCTCGCGCGCGTCGCGGAAGCGGCCGGTCTGCAGGCTCCTGCTGCCGTCGATGACGTCGAGCCAGCCGCTGAGGAGGAAGGCGCTCTCGGCCTCCGGCGGATAACACCGGTGGAAGCGGTCGCGGGCGTGGTCCCAGGCACCGGTGCCGATGAGGGACATCAGTTGCTCCCCGGACACGGCGTCGCGGTAGGTCAGGAGGTGCTCGGGATTCTTCTCGAGCACCTCCTGGGCCTCCTCGAGGACGCGGGACGCCGCCAAGGGTCTCCCGGAACGGGTCAGGGCGTGCGCCAGCAAGGTGAGGTGTCCCAGCCGCACCTCCTCCGGCAGCCCAGGATCCACCGGCGCCGCCTCCAGGTCAGGGGTGCCGTTCAGGTTTCCGCCGAGGATCTCCACGGAGGTGTGGAGCAGGCGGACGGCGTCCGTCTCCAGCAGGAGAGCCCAGCGCTCGACGTCGGCATGCAGCGCGCGCCCGCCCTCCGGCAGGTGGCGGTGCAGGTGCAGGGAGAGGGCGGCCCCGTCCCGTGCGACGGCGGGGTCCTCCACTGTCCGGAGCGCCTCGTCGAGGAGCACCCGGGCGAGCGGCCGGTTCCCGGCCGTCCCCTGCACCCAGGCCACTTCGAGCAGGTAGGAGGGCGTGGGGGCGGGCTGCCGGACCGCCCTGAGCGTGTCCAGCGCGAGACGCGGATCGTGGAGCCGGTTCGCCACCCGCGCGGACCGCAGCAGCACGGGGTCCTCGACGGGCGAGGACGTCCTGAGAGCCGAGGCCACCCAGGCGGCGAGTTTGTCCGGGTCCTGGGGCGGTTGAGGCAGCGCGGCGCGGGCGGCGTCGGCCCGGTCCAGGGCGCGGACGGGGGAAAGACTGCCGCGCAGCGCCTCGGCGTGCAGGGGATGCCGGAGGGACACGAACTGCCCGCTCAGGGGGTCCAGCTCGATCAGGCGCTCCTGGGCCAGCCGGGCCAGGACTCCGCGCTCCACGGCTGCTTCGAGGTCGGCCAGCGCGACCCGCCCCACGGCGGCGACGGCTTCAAGGGCCTCGATCTCCGCAGGGCTGCGCTCCCCCAGTCCGTGCAGCAGGAGGTCGACCAGCGGTGCGCCGATGGCCGGCCGCGGCCCCCGCGAGCGCCACACACCGTTCCTGGCGACGAGGTAGCCCTGTGCCCTGAACTGCTCGATGAGCATGGTCAGCAGCCGCGGGTTCCCCCGGGTGGTCGCAGCCAGCATGCGCGCGGCGCCGGTGAGGATGGGACCGCCGAGCAGCTGCCCGCACAGTTCCCGGACCTCGGGGAGGGTGAGCGGCTCCACCAGGTGGTGTGCCAGGAGGCCGTCCTGCGCGGCGCGGGCGAACTCCCCCACCGGGCCCGGTACCTGGCGTGCGGTGGCGAGGATCTTCACCTTCTGGGCGGTGGCCAGCTGCATGATGAGCAGCGCGGACTCATTGTCGAGGGTATGTGCGTCGTCGACGAGGATGACCGGCGGGACCTGGGACCGCGGCTCCGGGGCGACGTGCCGCATGAAGTGGCGCAGGACGGCGGAGGAGGATTCGGTGTCGGCCGGTGCGAGCCCCACCATGTAGCGGGACAGGGCTCCGTAGGGGATGGGGCGGAGCCCAGTCCCGCCCCGTACCGGGACGATCCGGGCCGTGTCCCTGAGCTGGTGGGACACCTGCCGTGCGATGGCGGTCTTCCCGATGCCGGCCTCTCCCACGAGCACGACGCCCACGGCATCGGGGGCCACGAGCGCGTCGGCGACCGTGCGCACGAGGTCCGCCCTCCCACCCAGCATCTGCAGCCCCTCTCCGGTGTCCATCATCGGTTCCTGAATACGGAGCGCAGTTGCTTGCGGTTGTGCACGCCCAGTTTGGACATCGCCCGGTGCACGTAGCCTTCGGCGGTGCGGATGGAGAGGTGCTCGGCGGCGGCGATGTCCTTGTTGGAGGCGCCGCGGGCCACCATCCTGGCCACCGCGCGCTCGCGCTCCGTCAGCGCCTGTCGGGTCAGGGACCGGCGCCGCTCCACGGCGGTCTGCCGGAGGATCTGTTCCGCGCGAACGAAGATCAGGGGGTCGTCCTCGGGTGCGCGCAGCTGGACGGCGAGCAGGGAGGAGGAGCCGGCGAGGTCGTGGTCACCGGCGGCGAGGGAGGCCTCGGATGCCTCGAGGAGCAGTGCCGCGTCCTGGGAGAGGACGCCCCTGCTGAAGAGCCGGGCCAGGTGCGCGAGCGGGCCCTGGAGCTCGCCGGAGCGCACCAGCAGACGGTGGGCCACCGAGGCCTCACCGAGCCGCACGGCCTGCAGCAGGAAGAGGAGTTCCAGGCCCTTGCTGCCGAGGCCACGCTCGACGTTCGCGGCGCGTAGCATCGCCCGCGCAGCGCCGCCCTGATCCTCGAGCAGGGACGCCGTGAGCAGGCTGAAGTAGTCGACGATGCGCCAGGCGGGCCAGCCGCCGCGCCTGTTCTGCCGCCGTCCGGCGTCGAGATGGCTCCGGGCGGGCTCGTCCTGGCCGTCCAGCGCGTACGCGTACGCTGCGGCGGCCTCCGCCGCGGGCAACATCCCGGAGCGGTCCTCCACCCCCAGTTCGGCCATCGCCGGCAGGAGCAGCCGCAGCGCCTCCCGGCTTCGGCCCACCGCAGCCAGCAGGATACCCGCCAGGCTCTCCGCCCACACCTCGTCCTGCACGTCGTCGCGTGAGGACGAGACCCGGCCAAGGCGTTCGAGGGCCTCGTCGAGGCGGCCCGCGAGGGCGAGGGCCAGCACGGCGCTCTGGTGCGCCTCCTGCCGGTCGCGGGGATGGGAGGCGGTGCGCGGGCTCTGTACCAGGACTTCGGCAAGCACGTCGGCGCGCTCGTGCTGTCCTGCTGCGGCGAGGGCGATCATGAGCATGCCCTTGGCACGCATCGCCGTGGACGAGGCGTCGAGGATGGAGGTGGTAAGGCCCGAGGCGTCGCGGATGACCTCCGCGTAGCGCCCCTGGAGCAGGCCCAGTTCCACGCGCAGGAGCATCAGCTCCACCGTCAGGGGCTCGCGGGCGGCCCCCTGCACGGCCGAGCAGTCGGCGTCGCACCCGTGCAGCACCTCCAGCACGGCGTCGTCCACGGGGGCGGAGCGCAGCCGCGTCCGTGCGTCTTCCAGGCGCAGCGCCGCCCGGCCCGCCGGGGGCAGGGCGGGATCCTGCAGGAGCGCGTCGATGGCGGAGCGGACGGCCAGGGTGGCGGCGTCGTCGAGGGGCAGCCGCGCGTACTCGACGACGCCGGCCGGGTGCTGCCGCCAGTTGTCGAGCGCGTCGAGGAAGCGGCGGGCCGCGCCGGGCAGCGCGAGCTGGTTCGCGTGCTTCGCCGCGCGCAGGAGGCGCTCCTCCGGGACAGCGACGCCCGCGTCGAGGAGCCAGGCCGTGAGGACGACGCCGGCGGCGGGTGGCAGGTCCTCGCGCCCTTCGATCTTGTCGAGGACCGCGAGGATCACAGGCTCCGGGGAGCGCGAGAGGGCGGCCCTGAACGCCGCGGCGGCGCACGGCTCCGCGATGACCGCGGTGGGGTGCTCACCCCATTGCACGCGGATCAGCCCGCGCTGGTTGAGCGTGTCCACCTCCTCCCGGGGAATGTGGTCCAGCAGCATCCGCAGCGGCATCGCCTCGAGCACGGCCAGGAGGGCGAGGGCCGTCCGCTCGACGCCGGTCGCGGCGTCGAGCGGGTTCGTCCCGATGTCGGCGCCGTACAGGGCGTTCCCCTGCCGCTGGCGGCACTGTATCCAGATCCCGTCCCGGTGTCCCACCTGGCCCGTTTCGAGCGCGAGCGGGAGGAGGGTACGGAGGTTACCGGCCTTGCCGTCGCTCGCACGCCACAACGCCACCGCCAGGGCGCGGGACACCTCGCCGCCGAGGACCTCCCGCAGCAGGTTCCGGGTCTGGTCGAATGTCAGCGGTTCGATGTCCACCCGCACCAGCACCTGGTTCCGCCACAGCTCGAGGAAGGGCTCGGGGGTGCTCGGGATCTCCTCGGTGATGACCACGAGCCGCACGGACTCCGTGGAGGCGAGATGGGCCAGGGCGGTGGCGGACTCCGGGTCCAGGTCCGCCACGTTGTCGACGACGACGACGGGCAGGTCCCCGGGCATTCCAGCGAAAAGGGACTGGAGCGCGGTGAGCAGCACCAGCGGGTTCCCGGTCACCTCGTCCTCGAGATCGACGAGGAGCACGGTGAGCGCGCTGTAGGCCACGGTGGCGCCGAGGCTGGAACCACGGATGTACAGGGTCTGCTGCTTCGCGGGCAGGGCAGTCACGGCGTGCCGGGCCACCGCCGTCTTGCCCTGTCCGGCGGCGCCCACGAGCAGCACGCCCGAGGACGCCGGGTCCAGGAGAGCGGTCCGCACCTGGTCCGTCTCGGCACTGCGGCCCACCAGGGGCCAGGTGCCGGTCGCCACGGTCTCATTCATGGAGCGCGCCAGAGTTGTGCGTCGCGCCGGGCCGGTACGTGCCCGCGCGACATCGGCACCTCGTGTCCACCTGCTGCGTCATCGCTCATCCCCATTGACCGCGTGACTGGGCTTCGGCTCCCCCACCCGCCCCGGGAAGGGCTCGCTGCTACTACGTCGGTCCCGCCGAATAATACGCGAGTTTGTATCGTTGTCTACCCGCATCGGTACCTGATGGACCTCTCGGTACCTGCTCGTGACCTGTCGAGGCCGTTCTTGCGCGGAGCGCCATACCCGATCGAGAAGGCTGGTGCCTAGGTAGTGGGCTGCAACAGGTCCGGCTCACGCATAGCCTGCACAAGATCGGCGCGCCCCCTGATGCCGAGCTTCACGTAGATGCGATGCAGGTGCCCCTCGATGGTGCGCACCGAGACACAGAGTGCCTTCGCCATGTCCCGGTTGCTCTCCCCGGCCGCGACGAGGCGCGCCACGGCGCCCTCGCTTCTCGTGAGGGCCTTCAGGCGGCCGGCGCCGCCCGGCACCTCGAAGGACGTGCCGACGAAGGGGGCGCCGTACGTGCCGAGGCGCCGCGCGGCAACGCGGCCGTCCGAGGAAGTCCCGGACTCGCCCCGGAGCTCCCAGGCCCGTGCGGCCGCATTCAGGGCGATCAGCGGGAGCCCGACGGCCGCAGCCCGGTCCGCGACCTCCCCGAGCACGGCGGCATCCCCTGCACCGGCGGCCCCGGCGAAGTCCGCGAGGATCAGGGCCTCCTTGCCCTGCAGCTCGGCGGCCGCCCGGGCCAGGCGGCCCGTGGCACCGGCCACCCCGAGCAGGACGGCGAGCACGAGGAGGTCCTTCTCACAGGTCCGGAGCTCGGGCGGCCGCACCTCGTCGACCAGCGCAGCGAAGGGCGTGGGCTGCTGCGGAGCGCGAGGCTCCCGCGAGGCCGCGGCTGTGGCGAACACGCGGCCCAGGATCTCGAGATCCAGGCGCCCGCGGTGCGGCAGCGCCCGGTGCTCCCCGAGCAGCGCCGCGGCCTGCTCCGCTTCCCCGAGGACCGCTGCACCCCAGGAGGCCACCCCTACGGCATAGGGCAGCAGGAGTTGCCGGTCCACCCTGCGCAGCGAGGCCAGTGCCGGCACCAGGGCCTGCAGGCCGTCCCGGAAATCTCCCCGCCGGACGAGCACGATGCCCCGCAGCGCCTCCCCTGGCCCGAAGGGCAGCGCGGCGGTCTCGGCCTGTCCGAGCACGGCGAGCGCCTGGTCGGCCGCGCCGGCGTGCGCGAGGACGAGGACGTGCCGGGCCAGGACGTCCTCGTACACGTGGGCGAGCCGATAGGGGTCGGCGAGGACGGCGGCGAGCGCGGCGTGCGTGCACTGCACGGCCTCGACCGCCCGGCCACGCAGCCCTAGGGCTTCCCCGCGCAGGGCGAGGGCGACGGCGCGCGATGCCGGTAGGTGCTCCGCGTCCTCGAAGAGGAGCAGGTCCCCGGTCAGGGGCAGATCCGCGGGCCTTCCCTGATCGAGGAGGAGCTGCGCCCTCAGAAGGTCCACTCCCGCCGCGGCATCGGCCGTGCGGGACGGAAGGCCATCGAGCAGCGCTGCGATGTCGGCCGCGGGCGCACCCGCCAGACGCATCGCAGCACCCTGGGCGACGACGGCGGTCGGCACGGGGTCGCCCGCACCGTCATCGGCCGCACCGGCCTCTACCTCTACTACCTCGGCCTTCCACTCGGCGAGCAGTCGCACGGCCTCTGCCGGACGGCCGCGCGCGGTGAGCAGGCGTGCGCGGCCGACGGCGGCGGCCGGCCCGTGCGCCGCGGGCACGGCGTGCAGGAACCGGTCCGCCGCCTCCAGCCGACCCAGCTCGGTGGCCACCCGCGCCGCGTCGAGGAGCACTGCCGCCTCTGCGGAGGCCCCCACGTCGAGGGCCCACTCGAGGTGGCGGAGCCGGTGGCACCCATACGGCGGGAGGGCGAACGCGGGGTCGTAGAGCCGTGCATGCAGCAGGGCCTTCCGGCCGAGGGGTAGGGTGGCCCGGAGCACCGCGCCGTACAGGCCGTGGCGCAGCGACAGGTAGCGGGCGTCCGCGGGGTGGCCGGCCACGAGCTGCTGGTTCCTCAAAGCGCGGACGGCCTCGCCCCCGGTGATGCGTTCGACGTCGTCGGCGGGGACCGCCCCGCCGAGGGCCAGGAGATCCAGGGCCGTGCGCTGCGCTTCTGGTATCGGTGCGAGGATCGAGGCGACGAGATCGGTCAGCGCGCCCGCCGACGGGTGCCGCGTGAGATCGAGATCCCATCCCTCGGCATCCACGGGAGGCACAGCCGTCGATATGAGGTGTTCGAGCACCGCCCTGAGGAGCACCGGGTTGCCGCCGGTGGTCTCGCGGAGGCGCATCAGGGCCCGGGTTCCCAGCGGGCGTCCCAGCGCGTGCTCCGCCGCGGCGCGCAGCGGGGCATCGGCGAGCGGTTCGAGCTGAATCCGGTCGAGGTAGCCCTCGCTCGCGAAGGCATGGAGCCCGGTCGCGGGAGCCAGGGAATGGTCGGCGAATGCGACGAGCCGGATCACCCCCGAGACCGCCAGCTGTGTCAGTACGTGGGTGCTTTCCTCGTCGAGGAACTGCGCGTCGTCCACCAGCACCGTCCCGGCGGGGCCATCGTCCGGTCCTCGCAGGTGCTTCCGGGCGGCACGCAGCATGGGGATGGGATCAGCGAGGTCCTGCGCCGGGACACCGGCGAAGAGATCGCCGAGAGCCCCGTAGGGCACGGAACGCAGCGCACGGGATGCGCGCACCACGTGGGATCGCCCAGCGGTGGGGAGGGAGCGCTCCAGGGCGCGGAGCAAGCACGATTTCCCCAGGCCGGTCTCCCCGAGGACCAGGGCCCCCTGCCGGTCGTCCCGGCCCAGGGCATCGAGCAGCGCGTCGAGAACAGGTTGCCGGCACGGCAGGAGGTGGTCGGTGCGGAGGAAGTTCATCGGGCTCCGGCCTGAACGAGGTCCGCGAGTTGGCCGCGGGTGCTCAGGTGGAGCTTGGAGAAGATCTGGTACAGATGCCCCTCCACTGTCCGGGTGGTGACGCCGATCCTCAGGGCGATGTCCCGGTTGTTCTCCCCGGCGGCGACGAGCCGCGCCACCTCCCGCTCGCGCCGGGTGAGGCGTTCGAGTGCAACGTCCAGCTCCATGTCCGAGGTGTCCCCGAAGAGCCCGTGGGCCCGCCGCTGGACGCCCCGGAGGACTCCGCGGCCGCCGGAGAGCTGCGCCGTCTGCAGCGCCTGGGCCGCACACTCCCGCGACAGGCCGAGATCCCCGGCGAGCGCCGCACTCTCCATCGCCTGGGCGAACAGCTCCGCGTCCGACGCGCCGATCGCCTTCGCATACAGCTCACAGGTGGCGGCGTAGCCACCCTCGACACGCGCAGCCGCGGCCGCCAGGGCTCCGGCAGCCCGGGTGTTGCCCGAGCGGACCTCGGCCAGGCGGTGCAGCATCACCGCCAGCGACGCCCCCTGCGCCTCGGCCGCCTGCGCGAGGAGGCGGAGCCGTGCGGCGGTCTCCGACTGCGGGTCGCGTGGACCTGCCGACACCGCGCGCAGATGACCGACCGCCGCGGTTGCCAGCCACGACGCCGGGCGTCCTGCTTGTACTCGGGGCAGGTGGCCGACCGCCCCATCCCCCGCACCGGACTCGGCGTGGCCGTAGGCGAGGACGGCCGACGCCAAGGGCAGCAGGCCGTGCGGGTCCAGCACCTCCAGTTGCCGAGTCACGGGCAGGAGGAGCGCGCGCGCCTCGTCGGGCCGGCCATGGAGGGCAGCACCCACGCCTGTGACGAAATCCTGCACGAGGTCGGACCCGCCGGCGGACAAAGCGACCCGGCCGTCCGTGGCCGCGCCACCACCTTTCCCCGCGTGGCCTGCACTGCCGGCCGCGTACTGGGCAACGGCGATGCGCAGGCGCGTGACATCGCGCACCCGCCGGCTGAGCGCTGATGCATCCACACGATGCTGCAGGGCGAGGGCCAGCCCGACGGCGGCCAACTGCTGGTCCGTCATCGCGAGGGCCCCGCACAGCAGCCCATCGGCGAGCGCTTCCTGGTCCGGGGTCCACCCGGTGCGGTCCGTCCCCTGCAGGAGCCCGACGACGGCCGGGAAGTCGCCGGCGAACGCGGCATCGTCGGCCCGCTCGATGATCAGGTGCCCGCGGCACTCCAGGAGCTGCCGCCCCGGACACCCCGCCGTCCCGGACTCCTGGTCTGCGCGGGCGAGGAGCAGGCCGGCGTCGTCGAGCAGCGCCGCCCGCGCGCCCGGAGGGCCGCCGGTGAGGCGTGAGGCGCGGCTGCGCAGCAGGAGCAGCGCCACCTGAGTGGGAACGGCCGGCCCGTCCGTGGCCAGTGGGCCGTCCGCGAGCAGCGCCTCCGCCCGGTCGCCGTGCCCGAGGTCGAGGGCGGCGCCGGCCGCGACGAGCACACGGTCCGGGCCGTCGTCGGTGTGGAAGGACGTCCAGAAGAGGGCCCGCTCGTGGCGCCCGAGGAACGCGCAGCGACGCGCCGCCGCGAGGGACAGATCCGCTGGGACAGGCAGGCCGGCGGCGAGCAGCCAGTCGGCGTGCAGCATCGGGTCGAGCCCGGCGGGATCGATGGCGCCGGGACGGCCGACCAGCAGCGCATACAGCGTCGCGGCCTCCTCCTCGGTCGTCTGCTCGCGGACAGCGGCTGCGAAGAGCGCCGAACGCAGGGAAACGATCCCGGCTCCCGCGCTGGTCCCGGTGACGACGAGGGACTGCAGGGCGTCGAGATGCGCTGCCTCGTCCCCCGGCAGAGGAGGCTCGGGGACCGGCGCGTCCGACGGCGTTTCCCGACTGCCGGCGAGGTGCAGGACCGCGAGCGAGGGGAGCGAGCCGGCGAACGCGAGCGTTCGCACGATCCGCTGCTCGTGCTCGTGCAGGGCAGCGAGCGTGGACCGCGCCACGTCCAGCGCGGCGGACGGCACGGGGACCCGATCCGCCGTGGTGACCCACACCCCGCCCTCCAGCAGAAGGCCCTGGTGGGGCAACTCCTCGAGGGCGGCGGACAGGTAGCGGGCATTGCCCTCGCTCGAACGCTCCAGCAGGTCGACGCCGTCCGGGGACACGGGGGCCCCGAGCGTCGCCTCGGCGATGGATCGGATCTGCTGCCGGGTCAGGAGCGGGAGGTCGAAGCATTCCAGATCGCCGTCGCGCCACAGGTCCGCGAAGGAGGTGTCCATGGCCCGGAGTGCCTCGGCGGCGATCAGCACGGAGGCCGTCCCGGCGATCACGAGCCGGCTGATGACCGTCGCCGATTCGGCGTCGAGGTGGGCCGCGTTGTCGATGGTGAGGAGCACGGGGCGGCCGTCGGACTGCTCCTCGAGGAGGGCCCGGACACCCCGGACGATAGCCACCGGATGCTGGGTATCTCGGGACTCGAGCTCTGCCAGCAGGAAGGCGATGGCCCGGTACGGCTCGGCGGAGGCACGTTTGGAGGCCCAGATCCGCACCACGTGGTGGGTACGGGAAGCACGGTGGGCCACGGCCCGCAGGAGCGCCGTCTTGCCGCTGCCATCCTCGCCGAGGACCACGGCGCCGATCCCTCCTGGGGCCTGGAGGCGCCGCAGCACGGCCTCCACCAGGTCGGCGCGGGCCGCAATGAAGGCCTGCTCCCCCTGCGAGCCGGCCGCGGACGCACCGGAGAAGGGCGTGTCTGCGCCGATGAAAGAGTGCGTTCGAGACTCCACAGTAGTGCCGTCCTGTTCCCCAGAGAATGCAGCGAAAGACCTGATCCCACACTAGGAAGACGGGTGGCTAGTAGCACGAGTGGGATCTACCGAGGGTCAAAAAAGGCCTACTCGCTTAACCCGCTCCGAAGGTTGAGCAATTACCTGAAAGGCGGCGCTGGAACTACGCAGCCGGGAAGTCAGGAATGAAAAGGCTGAACCGCGTGCAGGAACAAGCCTTACTGCGAAGCAGCCGGATTATGGCCGGTAGGATCGGGGCAGGTCTCGAACAGCGGGGAAACGGTGAAGCGTCTTATTAGGATCGTTCTGCTCGGATGGGTCGCTATCGCAGAAGTGGTCCTTACCGGTGCACTCGCGCGGAACAGGTGGGACATGATTATCGCGTCCACGCCCGCGTTCTCGCGACATTCGAGCAGGGCATTCCTGAGCAGGTCCGCGAGTACAGGACCGCCTTGATCAGCAACCCCGCGCTTGGCTTTGCTTATGCCGTTGATGATGGAAAGCTCACCAACACCGCCGACCAGTCTGAGCAAATAGAGTCTTACCTCGAGACCGACCTCGGCAAGCCAGTGACCCGAGTCGGCGCGACGTTCTCGTTCACGCCCCGCGACGGTGCCCTGTGAACGGCGGCGCGGTAATGGTAGGTGTGTGGGAATCACCGATCGCTGACTTCTTCCCTGCTATCCCGTACAGCCCTGCCCATTTCGTCATCAATAGGAGTGGCTGGCAGTACGGCCCATAGAACGCCGGTATCATCAACGGAATCGTCCAATCCGGGATATTCCTTGCGCCCCTCAGGAATTACGGCACCGAGTACACAGTCGATATCCTCCTCGAAGGTGATACGGGGGTGGTAATCCTGCCTGACGGCACCCATCCGACCGTAACCGACCCGAGGATCGGCCAGCGAGCGGGAGCCTTCCCTGCTGGAAAGTGTTCCAAGAGAACGCAGCCGCCGGCTGCAGGCCCGCGTTCACGAGGGCGTGGGCCAATTGGCTTCGAGCCGTGCGGCACAGGATGGGAGGTCGCCCTTTGGATGAGGTGACAGCGAAGGAAATCGCCTGCACTCACCGGTTTCGGCTCGACTACTTCTGGGCGTGGAACTTCTGCTGCGCTTCGAGCAGGCCGTCGCGGATCAGGAGTTCGACGGCGTCCGCGGCGTCGTCGAGCAGGAACGGCAGTTCCTTCTTCTCGACCGTGCCGAAGTCCTTCAGCACGAAGTCGGCGGCGTCTTGGCGTCCGGGCGGTCGCCCCACGCCCACGCGCACGCGGTGGTAGTCCTTGGTGCCGAGAGCTTTGCTGATGTCACGGAGGCCGTTGTGACCGCCTTCTCCCCCACCGAGCTTGAGCTTCAGCGTGTTGAAGGGGATGTCGATCTCGTCGTGCACGGCGATCACGTGATCGGGTGCGACGTCATGGAAGCGGGCGAGCGTGGAGACCGGGCCGCCCGTGATGTTCATGTAGGTGAACGGCTTCGCGAGGACCAGGCGCGGACCGCCGATGCCGAGGCGCGCCTCGAGGGTGACGGCCTGCGCCTTGGAGGAGGTGAAGCGACCGCTCAGCCGGGAGGCGAGCAGGTCGAGGACCATCTGGCCCACGTTGTGGCGATTGCCTGCGTAGCCGGGCCCGGGATTCCCGAGCCCGACTACGAGCCAGGTGTCAGAGGACACCGATTCTTGCTTACTTCTCGTCGGCGTCGGTAACGACGGCGTCAGCATCGGCATCGCCGGCGGTCGCGCCTTCGGCGGTGGCCTCGGTGTCGACGTCGGTCTCCTCGGTCTCGCCCAGGTCCTGGACCGTGGGGGCCATGAGGTTGACCACGAGGGTCTCGGGGTCGGTGAGGAGGGTGACGCCCTGAGGCAGCACGATGTCCGAGGCGTGGACGTGCTCGCCGACGTCGTGGCCGTCGATGCTGACGGTGAGGGTCTCGGGCAGGTGGGTGGCTTCGGCCTCGACGAGGACCGTGGTGGCCTCGAGGTTGAAGACGACGTCAGGGACGGGCTCGCCTTCGACGTGGATGGCGACGTCCACCTGGACCTTCTCGCCGCGACGGACGGTCAGGAGGTCGAGGTGCTCGACGATCCGCTTGAGCTGATTGCGCTGGATGTCCTTGACGAGGGCCAGGTGGTCCTCGCCCGCGATGTCCAGCGACAGCAGGGCGTTGGGCGTGCGGACGGCCAGGGTGGTGGCCTTGGCCGGCAGCAGGACGTGGATGGGATCGGCGCCGTGCCCGTAGATGACGGCGGGGATCATGTTGGCGCGGCGGGCCTGGCGGGCCGAGCCCTTGCCGAACTCGGTGCGGACGTGTGCTGCGAGCTTCTGCTCGGACATGGCTTCTCCTGGAACGATTGCGGCTCGTCGCGTGGATGCGCGAGCACTGGGACGCAAGCCGGGGCGGAAGGAACACGCGAGTGGGGCAGTCGTCTAGAAACCAGTCAAGTCGCTAGCCACCGTCGATCACGGAGTTCGACCGGACGTCGTGCAATCCGGCCCGCTCCCTCGCCTAGGCATCGCTTTCCATGGTACAGGACCGAGGCCTGCCGCCTGTTCCGTCAGCAATAATGGACCCACTCCCGCCGGTCAGGCGGCCCGTCCCCGAAGGATCCCCGCTGAATACTGCGCCGCTCCCCTCCCACCGGGACCGAACCGTGGCCGCCGCGCTGTGCGGGGTGTGGCTCCTGGCCGTCCCGCTGATCGTGCTGTGGCCGACGCCGGTGGACCGCGCGGGCGGTGGCACGCTGCGAGGCGTGCTGGAGTTCCTGTACGGGTGGGGGTTGCCCAACTTCGTCTCCTACGGCGTGGTCGAGTCCGTGGCGAACGTGCTGATGTTCGTACCGTTCGGCCTGTTCTGGTTCATCCTCGCCCCGCGGTCCTGGCGCTGGGCCGGGCCGCTGGCCGGATTGGGACTCTCGGCATTGATCGAGGTGACGCAGCTCGTCCTGCTACCGCAGCGGTTCGCGACGCCGTGGGACGTGCTCGCCAATACGCTCGGTGCCTTCCTGGGGTGCGGGGCGGGCTGGGTACTGCTCCGGGCACGGCCTGCACTCGGTCCTGCGCAGCGGTAGTTCACGCCGTGTTTGGACCGCGTTCGCCCCTGAGGAGGGCGTGTGGGACGTCCGGGCGAGAACTGCTCTACTAGGATCGTGCTGACTGGGGAACTTTTTTTAGGGGACAAGCACATGCGTATTTCCGTGATCGGTTGCGGCTATTTGGGGGCCGTGCACGCCGCATGCATGGCGAAATTGGGCCACGACGTGGTGGGCATCGACGTCGACCCGCGGAAGATCGGCGAGCTGCAGGCCGGCCGGGCACCTTTTTTCGAGCCGGGCCTGCCTGAACTTCTCGACGAGGTCCTGGCGACAGGACGGCTGAAGTTCAGCGCCAACATGGCGGACGCGAAGGGCGCTGAAGTCCACTTCCTGTGCGTGGGTACTCCGCAGCGCAAGGGCGAGTATGCAGCCGACATGCGTTACGTGGACGGCGCCTTCATGTCTTTGCTGGATTCACTGGAGCCGGGCAACGTGGTGGTCGGCAAGTCCACCGTCCCGGTGGGCACCGCCGCGCGACTCGCCGACGACCTCGCCGATCGCTACCCCGAGGCCGTCCTCGCCTGGAACCCAGAGTTCCTCCGCGAAGGATTCGCTGTGAAGGACACGCTCTCCCCCGACCGCTTCGTCTACGGGGTGCCGGCCGGAGAGCCGGGCGCCCGAGCGACGGCCGCGCTCGACGAGGTGTACAGCACACCCCTGTCCCTGGGCACCCGCCGCCTCGTGGCGGACTACGCCACCGCCGAACTGGTGAAGGCCGCCGCGAACTCTTTCCTGGCGACGAAGATCTCCTTCATCAACGCCATGGCCGAGGTGTGCGAGGTCACCGGCGCCGACGTCACCGTCCTCGCGGACGCGATCGGTTTGGATGAACGCATCGGCCGCAAGTTCCTGAACGCGGGCATCGGCTTCGGCGGCGGCTGCCTGCCCAAGGACATCCGCGCCTTCATGGCACGGGCCGGAGAGCTCGGAGCAGACCAGGCGCTGACCTTCCTTCGTGAGGTGGACGACATCAACGTCCGACGCCGCCTGCGAGTCGTCGAGCTGACCCGCACGCTCGTCGGCGGCTCACTTCTCGGCAAGCGCATCACCGTCCTGGGAGCAGCGTTCAAACCCAACAGCGACGACGTCCGCGACTCCCCCGCCCTCAGCATCGCCGCGCAACTGCAACTGCAGGGCGCAGAGGTCACGGTCACCGACCCGGAGGCCATCGAGGGCGCCCGTAATCGGTTCCCGGAACTCGCCTATGAAGAAGACCTACAGCAGGCAATGAGCAAAGCGGACGCCCTCCTCCTCCTGACCGAATGGCAGGAATACCGGGACATCACCCCAGGGCATGCCGGCCCGCTGGTCCATGCGAAGAACATCCTTGACGGCCGCAACGTCATGGATCCCACCGTTTGGCGGGCCGCGGGCTGGAACTACAAGGGCATCGGCAGGCCCTAGAACATGCTAGCTGGGACTGACGCCGGGACAGCGTCTCACAACACACCGTTCCGCATCCTCACGGTCTGCACCGGCAACATCTGCCGGTCCCCCATGGCGGAGCGGCTACTGCAGGCGGGGCTGGACGAACGCTACCCCGAGGAGTTCGTCGTCGAGAGCGCCGGCACCGGCGCGCTGGTCGGCAATCCGATCGATCCGCAGGTAGCGGGACTTATCCGTGTGTTCGGCGGCTCGGCGGAGAACTTCTCTTCCCGACAACTCACCCCGGAGCTCCTTCACGATGCGGACCTGGCACTCGCCCTCACCCGGGAGCACCGCAGCCGTATCGTCGAAATGGCACCGTCCATGCTGAGGAAGACCTTCACCCTGCGCGAGTTCGCGAGGATTCTTCCGCACCTGACGCTCGATGAGGCATTGCCGCCGGCTGACCGCTGGCGAGCAGCCCTCCCCCGGGCACTTCGCGCGAGGTCAGCCCACGCGGCGTCCGGACAGGACGACGTCGTCGACCCCTACCGACGCAGCGACGAGGTGTACCAACAGATGGTCGCTCAGATCGTCCCGGCCCTCCGAGCGCTTGCCCTCCCGTCCGCCTAGCCACGCTGACCGCAAGCGAAGGGGGAGGCCCTGGAACCATCCAGGACCTCCCCCTTCGCGGTAGCTACGTTCCCGATCCGACACTCGGACGGGGAAGGCGCGATCTCCTACCTAGGGGTTGCGGATCACCTCGATCGCGGAGATCTTCGGCTGATCCACGGTGGATGCGAAGTCGATATCGAGGTTCCCGTCCGTGACACCCAGGGTCTGGCTCACGATGTGGGCCGTCATCGGGCTGACGACCGCATTGAGATCGAGGTTGTTGATCTCCTGCGGTCCTCCCTCGAGGTTGACGCCGAAGACACGCTTGCCGGTTCCGCCGGCTCCACCTCCAGTTGCACCGTGGTAGATCTCCGCGAAGTGCAGCCTGACCGTGTAGTTTCCCGCAGGCACCGGGATGTTGTACCCGAACGTTCCCGGACCGGTGGTTGCGCTGCGCTCCGAGAAGTAGAGCGCATCGCTGTCGGTGCCTGCGATCTGCGTGACCGACGGGTTGGTGTAGGTCTTGCCGCCTGCGAAATACGTGTCGGCCAGCCAGTTCACGCCGCCGGTCGTCACCGCACCGCCGCCCGCGTTGATACGGATGGCTTGATTCGACGACGCCGGGATGGCCGTGCTTGCCGTGGCCGACATCTGGGAGGCGTTCCCCGATGCGTCCACCGCCTGCACCCGGTAGAAGGCCTGGGCAGCGAACGGGAGGTTCGTGTCCGTCACCTTCAGACCGCGTACGGGCGTGTTCCCGCTGATGCGGGTCCACGGTCCTGCCGCAGAGGTTGCCCGCTCGACGTAGTAGCCGGCGAGGTCAGCTTCCGGTCCTGCCGCCCAGGTGACGTCGATCGCGGACCCGGAAGCCGCTGCGGCGACGCCTGTGACGACGCCCGGCGCGGTGGTGTCGGACGAGGCAACCGGGACCATGTTCGTGACGAGGTACATGTTGTCCTGGTAGTCACAGTTCGTCGGTGCGATACCGCACTGGTTCGGCGAGCTGATGTAGTCGTGACCCACGATCCACGCCCCTGGGACGATCTTCCTGTCCCTGTCCCTGACCGGCCAGGTCTTCACGGCCATGTAGTTGGCGTTGTTGGTGGACTGCCCTGCCACGACGATCCCGACGTTCCCGGTGGGATTCGTCGTGAGCTGCGTGGGTCCCGTCAACGCGTTGTTCAGGGGAAGCATTGCCTGCCCGTACGCCGCGTTGTGTGTCGCCGTCGCCCCGTTGATGTTGACCGTCTCGGTTGCCGTGCAGCAACCGTGGAAGGCCGCGATCTGACGGGCGGTGACCGGGATGGCCGAGTCGAGCCGCTTCCACTGCAGGGACCGGACTTCCTCCCCGTTCAGGGCAGAGGTGCGCATCTCGTCGCCGTTGGAGGGGTTGCCGAGGTCCGTGGTCCAGCCGAACGCCTGGGCGATCTCATTGACGGACAGCTCGCTGTTGCCTTCCGGCTGCGTCATGTAGGCGCCCCGGAGTTGCACCGGCTTCAGCGCAGCGGATGGGTCGCTCGACCTGACGTTCAGCTGTGCGACCCTGACACCCTTGCCGCCGGACGCCGCCGTGAACTGCACGGTGACCGGGACTGATGCGTTGGGCTGCACCGTGAACGGCAGTTCGGGTGCGTTGGTCACCGTGAACTGCCCGGCGTTGGGTCCGCCGAGGGCGAGTTCGGTGATGCGAAGACCCTTGCTGCCGGTGTTGGACAGCGTCACCGTGGCCTCGTCCACGACCTCGTGGGTCGAGACGCCACCATTGATGCGGTGCATGACCAGCCAGTCCTCGGACAGGCCGGGGATGGGGGCTCCGCCCTGGCGGGTGACCTGTTCGTTCCGGAGAGTCAGCGTCCCGCCGATGTCGAGGACCTCGAACTGGACGGTCCTGGTGGTGGATGCCCCGGTGGTGTCGGTGGCGGTCACCTCGAGCACGTAGTTGCCGGCCGTGTCGAAGACGAACGGTGCCGTGTAGGCCACGGGGTCCGCCCCGTTCACCGAGTAGGTGAGCGATTCGATCGTCGTCCCGGTCGGCGCCGTGGCTGCAAGGGACACGTTGGCCGTCCCGCCGCTGAAGCTGGAGCCGATCTCCGTCCCGTTGACCGTGACGGCGACCGATGGGGCGGTGAGTGCCTTGCCCGCGATCGTGATCCAGTTGATCTTGGTGTTGGTCCCGGTGGGAACCACCGTCAGCTGTCCGTCCGTTACCGTCACCTGGGCCGTGCCTGTCTTGAACGGGGCGCTGCCGGTGGGAACGAAGGGATCGACCACGGGGGTGCCTTCGACCTCGATCGCGTGCGTCGAATCGAGGAAGCCGGCGTCACCGACGGAGACGCTGACGGTATACGTCCCGTCCGCTACGTCAGCTTCCCAGGTGCCGTCCGACAACCCGGTGACAGTTCCGCTCTGCATGATATTGAGCGTCTGGAGCAGCGGGTCGTTGGCCGGATAGGTGATCCCGGATGCCGCGGCCGTGCGGTACCGACCGCCGAGCACGCGGTCTGCAGGTTCCCCGCCCACCAGCCAGCCGAAGCCGGTGGCCGCCGAGTAGCCCAGCCCGTAGTCCTTGATCCAGCCTGCGGGCGTAGGAGCGGATTCCGTCTGGAAGTTGTACTTCACCTCGGTGGTCGCCGCCGGCGGGCCGTCGAGGCCGTCTCCCTTGATGGAGATCCAGTTGATCTTGCTGTTGGTGCCCGTCGACGTCACGGTCAGCTTGCCGTCCGCGACGGCTACATCCCGGGTCCCGGTCTGGAACGGGGTTGCTCCGGTCGGAACGAAGGAGTTGACCAGTGGCTGCCCTTCGACAGCGACCCCGTGGGTGGAATCCAGGAATCCGGAATCACCGACGGACAGGGCGACCTTGTACGTCCCGTTGGGAAGCTCGTACTCCCACACCCCGGTGCTGACGTTGGTCGCCGGCCCCATCAGTGTGGTCGTTTGCAGCAAGGGGTTGTCGGCGGGGTAGTTGATGCCAGGCGTGGCCGTGGTGCGGTACCTCGCGGCACTGCTGCGGTCCGTCGGCGCCCCGTCGACGAGCCACCCGAACTTGCGTTCGGCATCGAAGGCCATGCCCGTATCGGCGGTCCATCCTGCCGGCGTCGGTGCCGCCGGAGTCTGGAAGTTCACCTTCACCTGGGCGCCGTCGGTGGGATCATCCCCCGGCACCTCGGTGTCGGCCAGCGGGACGATGTCCAGGTAGTTGATCTTGGTGTTGGTGCCGCCATTGGCGTCGACGGTCAGGAAACCGTCGGTGACCTCGACGTCAGCGGTCGCCGTGGCGTGGCGGCTGTTCGCACCGGCCGCACCGGTCGGAACGAACCTGCTGATGACGGGCTGGTTCTCGAGGTTGATGGTGTGCGCCTCGAGATCGGAAGTGTTGACCGTCGAATCGCCCGCGGCGACAGTGACCCGGTACTCGCCGGCGGGCAGCGCCACCTCCCAGTACGCGTAGGTCGCGACACCGTTGAACGTCCCCGACACATCACCGGACTGCATGTGCATCAGTGACTCCAGGCGCTGGTCCGTCTGCGCCGTGACCCGCGTCCGCCCGTTGCCCGGGGTGGTGCCGCCGGTCGAGATGTCCAGCGGGTTCTCCGTGGCCTGGCTCTTCCAGCCGTAGCTCAGTCCGGTGCCCTGATCGGGCGCCGTCCGTGCGCCGAAGGCCTGTCCGTGGTCCCGGAGGTATCCGGCGGGCAGGGGCCCGGCGAGGTCGGAGAAGTTGACGCGGATCGCGTCTGTCGACGGCGGTGTCACGTCGCCCGCCGGCTTCACTCCCTGGACCAGGAACACGTAATCCTGGTAGTCACCGTTGGCGGCATCCTCGAAGGCCACGATGTAGCTGTTGGCCATCGCCGCTCCGGAGCGGTCCTTTGCCGGGTAGATGCGCGCCCGGTGGGCGATTCCGGTATTGAGCCGGTCCTCGGTGAAGCCGACCCGCTGGAAGACGTTCGAGTAGAAGTAGAACCCGAACTCCTCGGTGCCCGGATCGAAGCTGCTCGCCGATCCTGGACTAGCAGGCGGAAGCAGTGACTGGTAGCCGCTGATATCGATGGAGCCAACCTTGTTGCGTTCGGTCTCCGTCCCGTTGCCGGTGTACCACCCGAAAGGCAGGTCCTCGCGGGGTGCGTATTGGGCCAGGGGCTTCATGGTGACCGGCGCGCTGCCCGACTTCACGAACAGCGGTTCGAGTACCTCATCACCCTTCGCGGTCGGTTCCACACCGCCTGCGAGGTTGGTCCACCCCACGTTGACCTTGTGGCCGAGCGTGCCCAGGACGTCCGCGAAAGTGGGTTCGTTCCCGCCTTCGATGCCGTTCATGGAGAGCCCGTACAGACCGATTTCGAGCGTCGTGTCGCCGGCGGTGATCGCAAGCGTCGCGCTCCGCTGTCCTACTGCGGATCCGGGCTTGAAGGCCACCTGCAGGGTGGTACTGGCTCCGGGAGCGAGCGAGGTCCCTGATCCACCGGTGATGGTGAACTCGCCGGCCTGCGCACCCTGGATCGCCCGTGAGAGCGTCACGGCATCAGGGCCGGTGTTGGTGACCGTGAGCGGCTTGGTGCTGCTGGTGGTGTTCTTCACGGCCGAGAAGACGAGCTCGTCCGTAGAGGCATCCAGCTTGGCCGCCTGCTGGTCGGCAGGCACCCGCAGGAGGAACATCTTCTGCGCGCCACCACTTCGATCGTACTGATTCACGTAGAGGTTGCCCGTCCCCGGATCCTCGACGACCTCCAGCGGATCGTTGAACCCGTCCGCACCACTGATGGTGGTGTTGGGGACACCCGGTACGCCGGTGGGTACCTGCGCGCCGAGGATCTTGCCGGTCGCGGGGTCCGGCTGCAGGAAGATGAGGTCGTTGTTGTTGGAGAAGCGCGTGACCACCAGGCGGCCCTTCAGCTGACCGCCGAAGGTGTCGCTCTGGTACTCGAGCGCCCCGTTCGGGGACTTGTTGAACTCGAAGTCATAAGCGATTCCGCGGTAGTTCGGATCCGCCTTCACCCCGGAGGCGTACTTGCTGCCTCCCTGTCCTGGAGACTCCGGCAGGTTCGCCGGGTCATTGCCCTCGTTCAGCACCCATTCGCAACGCTCGGGGTTGGGATGGCCGTAGTAGCCGCCCTCGACGACGTCGAACAGAAGGTCGCGCTGTGTCGGGTGGTTGGCGATGGCCGGAACCGATCCTCCGGTGTAGTTGCGACGCTGGCACTGCGCGGTGACGTCCCTGCCGTTGACGGTGGACGCACCCGGGATGCCCGGTGCCGCGACACGCGTGAACGTGCCGTTGGCGTTGGCCGTGACGCCGGGTGAGTTGCCTCCGCCTGCCGTGCCGTTGGTGGGGACGTACAGGTGTCCGTTGGAGTGCCAGACCAGATCGTAGGCATTGCGGATGCCGGTCGCGTAGATCTTCAGCGGAGCGTTCGAGGCGTACGGGTTGTAGGTTCCGCCGTCGGCTGTCTGTACGTTGATCGAGCCGGCACCGCTGGCCGCGGCCTGCACCTGCGGGTTCGCGGGGTCGAAGACCAGGGTTGCGGCGGTGAGGAGCTTCTCCCCGCGCTGACCCCAGGAGTTGTCGAGGTCACCCGCTGCCTGGTTCGATCCCTGCTGGAAGTACAGGCGTCCGTCCGGACCGTAGACCATGGAGTTGGTCAGGTGGTCCGACTGGGAGCGCGGGAGGCCTTCGAAGATCTTGGCCTCGTTCTGCAGATTCGCGCCGGTGAGCCGGCTGATGCCGGAGATCCATTGCCCCTGCTCGTTGCCGACATTGGCGCTGGTGGAGGTGATCCACAGCTTCAAGTCGGTGGCCGTGGAGGACTTGTCGAAGACGAGGCCCACCATGGCGCGGCCCTGGTAGCCGAGGCTTTCCTTGTTGGAAAGTGTCCCGTCCTCGTTCACGGTGAAGCGGAACAGGCCCTGGCCGATCGTTGCCCCATACAGCTTGTCATCGGGACCGAAGGCGAAGGTCGACCAGTAGGTTCCCGCCCCGATGGGCAGTTCCACCTTCTCGAATCCGACGCCGCTCAGGGGTGTGAACTCCTCGGGGGTCTCGACCGTGCCGGCTCCCGTGGTGAAGATGGAGGAGAAGGGCACGAACGGTGCTCCGAAGTTGTCCTTCACCTCGTCGGTCACCACGAAGCGGTAGTTGGTGTTGGGCTTCAGGGGCGAATCCGGCTGGGTGGAGATGACGTCGTTGCCGCCGGAGGTCCCGGTGGACGACGGCACTTCCACGCCGGAGGCTGCCTCGTAGATGTGGACATTTCCCGGCAGCGTCGTGGGGTCCACGCCGACGCCGGCGTACGGTACGCGGATGGTCGCGGAGACGCCGTCGTTGAGATCGTGTCCCGAGGCACGGTTATCCGGCCGCATGGTGTCCACGTGCGGTGCCTGTTCCAGGCCGAGCACCTCGACGTAGGCGATCTTCGTGTTCGTTCCGCCTGTCGCCGTGAGCGTGAGCGCGCCGTCCCATACACCGACGGTGGTGGTGGAGGTGCGGTACTCCTCGCCGGCCGTGGCCTGGAAGCTCTCGATGCCCAGCCCGGCTTCGATGTTGATCACGTGGTTGGAGTCGTAAACGTTCGATGCGCCGGGCTCGTCACCCACCGCGATTTCGACCTCGTAGAGGCCGTTCGGTACCGCGAGCTCCCAGACGCCCTCGGTGTTGACACCGTTGGTCCCGTTCACGTCGCCGTACTGCATGTGGATGATGCTGTTGAGTCGTCCGTCGATGCCCGTGCGGACGCGCTCCCTGCCGTTGCCGACCAGACTCACGGGGGTCCCGTCTTCGGAGAGCCACCCGTAGGAGAGCCCGGTGCCCTGGTTCGGACTGGTCCGAGGTCCGTAGGACTGGCCCCAGTCGGCGAGGTAACCCGCGGCAGGGACGGCGTTGGTTGCCGTGAAGTCCACCTTCACGTCAGTGGTGTTCGGAACCGTCGGGACGGCGAACACCTCGTTCGAGACCTCCGACTCGTTGCCGGCGGTGTCCACTGCGGTCACCACGTAGAAGTAGGTGGTGCCGTTGCTGACCGTGTCATCCGTGTAGGCGGTCCCGTTCACGAGGGCTTCCCCGGAAACGGCCTCATCCTCTCCGGTGTCGGCGACCACGGGCTGCAGCGAGCGATAGACCCGGTAGCCGGCGGTGTCGGCAGCGGTCGACGCGGCCCACGTCAGCTCGACCGAGGCGTCGCCGGCGACGGCCGCGAGGTCGAGCGGTGCGTCAGGTGCTTCGGTGTCCTCGACGGTGGCCACCATGGCCATCGCCTCGTTCGACACCTCGGACTCGTTGCCTGCAGCGTCCACGGCCGTGACCACGTAGTAGTAGGTCACGTCTGCGACGGCGCTGACATCCCGGTAGCTGGGTGTACCGACCAGCGGGGAGCCCGACAGCGGAGTGTCCGAGGCCTCTACGCCGGCCTCGGTTCCCCGGTAGACCCGGTAACCGACGGTGTCCGTGGAGGCGCTGGCCTCCCAGCTGAGGGCTACGGCGGAGTCGTCCGCCGTAGCGACGAGCTGGCCTGGAGCTGACGGGGCCTCGGTGTCGGCACCTACGCGGGTGTAGGAGACGTTCGCGGAGGCTTTGCCCCATCTCTGGTAGTACTCGACCTCGACCACCGCGGACTCATCCAGCATCACGGCCGCGGTATGGGTCTGCGTCGCGCTCTGCGGGAACCACTTATCCAGCACCAGCTCCCCGTCGACCTTGATCCGGACACCGTCATCAGTACGCGCCTGGAATTCATAGGTCCCGGCACCTTCGGCCACGGTCTTCGTCCAACGCACCGAGTAATCGGTCGTACCAACACCGGCAGGACCCGCACCATCGGCGAACGCCTGATCAATATCGTCGACACACTCAATCTTTACCGGCGCACCGGCAAAATCCTTGCCCTTGAAGAACTCAGCCGTCCAATCACCCACAGCACACCCGTTATCGAGCTTCGTGTAGGAGAC